>JAEENW010000074.1 GCA_016283945.1 Bacillota bacterium | reverse complement strand
AATGACATATACTTGTGTGAACTATTGGTTATTAACAGACTGCTGTCAGGCGGTAGCAAGCCGTCCTTTCGCGGGCTAGGAGAGATCCTGGCTGAAAAGGAGGCGCCTGTGAATGAAAAAATGCTACCGTTTGAAAAACGGTAGCATCCCACTAATATAGCTGGCATGCTGCCGAACCCGGCAGCAGTCTGCTTCTATGTTCAATATAACACGCCTGCCAGATTATGTAAATGGCTAGGCGTTTATTATTACAGCGCGAGCGTATCCATCGCGGCCTGGATGTACAGCGCTACGCCGTACTCGAAGGCGGCCTCGTCGAAGAGTACGTGGCCGTTGTGCATTGGCCAGGTCTTGCCGTCCTTGTCGGGCATGTTGGCGCCGAGGCTGAAGAAGCAGGCCTTGACGTGCGGGGTGTAGTAAGCGAAATCCTCGCCGCCCATGGTCTTGGTGGCCATCAGGAAGTTCGCTCCGATCTCGTCGATGGCCTTTCTGCCGATCTCGAAGGCCTCGGGATCGTTCTCGTTGACCTCGCAGACGTCGATGAGCTCGACCTCGGCGTCGCATCTGTAGGCGCCGGCGATGCCCTTGACTATCCTGTCGAGATCGTCCTTGAGGTGGGAGTTGATCTCTCTGGAGAAGGTCCTGATGGTTCCCTCCATCCTGGCTTCAGCGGGGATGATGTTGAAGCGTCCGTCGGCGTGGAGGTCTCCCACGGTGACGACTACGGGCTCAAACGGATCGTACTCTCTGGCTACGAGGTCCTGAAGTCCGGAGATGACCGCGGCGGCCGCGGTGATGGGGTCCTTGCCGTGGACGGGATCCGCTCCGTGGCTGGAGACGCCCTTGATCCTGATCTTGAACCAGAACGCGGAGGCCTGCATGGGGCCGGGGCAGGTCCTGATGGTGCCTACCGGGTTGACGGAATTGATGTGGATGCCGTAGGCATAGTCGACGCCCTCGAGGCAGCCGTCGGCGATCATGGCCTGGGCGCCTTCGCCGGTCTCCTCGGCGGGCTGGAAGATGAACTTGACGGTTCCCGCGAACTCATCCTTTATGCTGTTGATAGCCTTGATGGCTCCCATGAGCATGGCGTTGTGGGTGTCGTGTCCGCAGGAGTGCATGACGTGATCGTACTCGCTGGAGAAGGGGAGCCCGGTCTCCTCGGTGACGGGAAGGGCGTCGATGTCTCCTCTGAGCATAACGCACTTGCCCTCGCCCTTGCCGCCCTTGATCTCGGCGAGCACGCCGGTGGGCTTCATGCGCCTGTAGGATACGCCCATCTTGTCGAGCTCCTCGCAGATCCTGTCGGTCGTGCGGAACTCTTTCATGGAGAGCTCGGGATGCCTGTGGATGTCCTGGCGGTACTCGCAGACGAAGTCCTGTACGCTCTTCGCCAGCTGTCTGGAATCGATTTTCATGTATTTCCTCCGTGTTTCAATATTGCTTCTACAAGCATATACAAAAAGATAACATCGGCATTTTACTACAAAAGCGCGGCGTGCGCAAGGACGCGTCCTCGCAAAATTACTTGAAACTAACTTTCTTCGCGAAAACACCCGGAAAGCCGTTGACAAATACCCCGACAGGGTATAGTATAGCCGTGGTCAAAATACTCCGTGGGGGTATCAAGGAGGAAGGACATGGAACAGGGCATCAGAGACTGCTGCGGCGAGCGCCACAAGGAGCGCTCGGACGCCGAGTACAGGAAGCTCATCAACAGGCTCAGCCGCATCGAGGGCCAGATCAAGGGCATACGCAAGATGGTCGAGAGCAACGCCTACTGCACGGACATACTGGTGCAGTCTTCCGCGGTCAGCGCCGCGATGAACGCCTTCAACCGCGAGCTGCTCGCGAGCCATATCAGAAGTTGCGTCGTCGAGGACATAAAGGGCGGCGCTGAGGACGAGGCGGTGGACGAGCTAGTCAGGGTCATACAGAAGCTGATGAAATAAACAGAGGCGATATAAATGGAACAATACGTTGTAACAGGAATGAGCTGCGCTGCCTGCAGCGCGCGCGTGGAAAAGGCGGTGAGCGCCGTCCCGGGAGTGGAGTCATGCTCTGTCAGCCTGCTCACGAACTCCATGGGAGTGCAGGGCACGGCGAGCTCGAGCGATATAATCAAGGCGGTCGTCGACGCCGGCTACGGAGCGAGCCTCAAGGGCGCGGACTCCGCGGCTTCGGCGTCCTCCAGGCTCGCGGCTGACGAGGCGGCTCTCGAGGACAGGGAGACTCCGCTCCTGAAGAAGAGGCTGATCACCTCGCTCGGCTTCCTCATAGTGCTGATGTACTTCTCGATGGGGCACATGATGTGGGGCTGGCCTATCCCCGCCTGGTTCGAGGGCAACCACGTGGCTATGGGGCTCGTGCAGCTCCTGCTCTCGGCCATAGTCATGGTCATCAACCAGAAGTTCTTCATAAGCGGCTTCAAGAGCCTCTGGCACAGGGCGCCCAACATGGACACGCTCGTCGCGCTGGGTTCGGCGGCGTCCTTCGTCTGGAGTGTCTACGCGCTCTTCGCGATGACTGACGCGGTCGTCAAGGGAAGCGACACCCTCGTCATGGAGTACATGCACGAGTTCTACTTCGAGTCGGCGGCGATGATACTCACGCTGATAACTGTGGGCAAGATGCTCGAGGCGCGCTCCAAGGGAAAGACCACCGACGCGCTCAAGAGCCTGATGAAGCTGGCTCCGAAGACCGCGACCCTCGTCAGGAACGGCGAGGAGACCGAGGTCCCGGTGGAGATGCTGAAGAAGGGCGACATATTCGCGGTGCGCCCGGGCGAGAGCATTCCCGTCGACGGCATAGTCGTCGAGGGGAGCACGGCGGTCAACGAGGCCTCGCTCACGGGCGAGAGCATCCCCGTGGACAAGGCCGAGGGAGACCTGGTCTCAGCGGCAACGGTCAACCAGTCGGGCTACATACGCTGCGAGGCTACCAGGGTCGGCGAGGACACGACCCTCTCGCAGATCATCAAGATGGTGAGCGACGCGGCTGCCACCAAGGCGCCGATCGCCAAGATCGCCGACAGAGTCTCCGGGGTCTTCGTCCCGGTGGTCATATCCATAGCGGTGCTGGTCACCGCGGTCTGGCTGCTCGCCGGCCGCGACTTCGGCTTCGCTCTGGCGCGCGGCATCTCAGTGCTCGTGATATCCTGCCCCTGCGCTCTCGGCCTCGCGACCCCGGTCGCGATCATGGTCGGAAACGGCATGGGCGCCAGAAACGGAATACTATTCAAGACCTCCGCTTCCCTCGAGGAGGCGGGCAGGGCGCAGATCGTCGCGCTCGACAAGACCGGAACCATCACCAGCGGCGAGCCCAAGGTCACCGACATGGTCCCCGCTGAGGGCGTCAGCGAAGAAGAACTCCTCAGGGCGGCCGGCGCGCTAGAGCAGCGCTCCGAGCACCCGCTCGCCAAGGCGGTGCTGCTCAGGGCGTCCGAGCAGGGCGTGGAGCTGCCGGCGACCGAGGACTTCAAGGCTCTTCCGGGGAACGGCCTCTCGGCCAGGCTCGGCGGCGAGGAGCTGATCGGCGGAAGCCTCAAGTACGTCAGCGGCATAGCGCAGGTCGGAGCCGAAATGACCTCACGTGCCGACGCTCTATCAGCCCAAGGCAAGACGCCTCTGCTCTTCGTCAAGGGCGGAAGGCTGCTCGGCATCATCGCCGTGGCTGACGTCATCAAGAAGGACAGCCCGCAGGCGATCAGGGAGCTCAGGGACATGGGCATCCAGGTCGTCATGCTCACGGGCGACAACGAACGCACCGCCAAAGCCATAGGCGGGCAGGCGGGCGTCGACGCAGTAATCGCGGGAGTCCTGCCCGGAGGCAAGGAGGACGTCATAAAGAAGCTCATGGAGCAGGGCAAGGTCGCGATGGTCGGCGACGGCATCAACGACGCCCCGGCCCTCACCAGGGCGGACATAGGAATAGCGATAGGCGCGGGCGCGGACGTCGCCATAGACGCGGCGGACGTGGTGCTGATGAAGAGCAGGCTCTCGGACGTGCCTGCCGCCATCAGGCTTAGCAGGGCGACGCTGAGGAACATCCACCAGAACCTGTTCTGGGCGTTCTTCTACAACGTTCTGGGCATCCCCCTCGCCGCGGGAGCGCTCATCCCGGCCTTCGGCATCAAGCTGAACCCCATGTTCGGCGCCGCGGCCATGAGCCTTTCGAGCTTCTTCGTGGTATCTAACGCGCTCAGGCTGAATCTCTTCGATATCAGGAACGCGTCAAAGGATAAGAGGATAAAGAACGCGCTCGCGGGTCTCGACCTGTCGGGCATGGAACAGAAAAAGGAGGAATCTGTAATGGAAGTACTGCTGCACGTGAAGGGAATGATGTGCCATCACTGCGAGGCCACCGTGAAGAAGGCCGTCGAGGCTCTGCCCGGCGTCACCGAGGCGACCGCCGACTTCGAGAAGGGAACCGTCGAGGTCAAGCTCAGCGCCCCCGTAGACGAGGCCGTCTTCAGGAAGGCGATCGAGGACAAGGACTACGAGTTCGTGTCCTGCGAGCTGAAGTAGGGGGGATCCTGTTAAAGGCGTCGGATGACACGCGTTGTTGCGGACGATACAAATTATGTATTGATTATTATGTTGGATGGGTGCTATCTTGTAAA
>JAEENW010000073.1 GCA_016283945.1 Bacillota bacterium | reverse complement strand
CGATACCGCCATACCCGACACCAGCCTCACCCTCTTCTCCGCCATCGGCTACATCGCGACCGCCCAGAACATCATGAAGCTGGGCTGGGAGCAGGCGAGAGGCCGCGGCGTCGACAAGGGGGAGGTCCTGAACCTGATAAGAGACGTGTCGAGCAAGGCCATCAGCTACGCCGCCGACAATTTCACCAAGCTGGGCTGCGAGGCCCTCTCGGTGGGCATGGCGGGCGCCCTGATCATCGACAAGATGCTCACCGCCTTCGCCGAGGAAGCCAAGGCGACCAAGCTGGAGGACATCGCCTTCATCTATCATCACTTCAACGAGAGCTTCGAAGGCTTCGGCCACAAGGTCATGAGGCCCAAGGACTGGCGCGCCAAGGTCATCCAGGTCCTCGAAGCGCATCCCGATGACCCCGACAGAGCGATCAGCGCCCTTGAAGCGGGCTTCACCAAGTACTCCTCCGAGTTCTTCTCTCTTTCCCCCGAGCAGATGGCCGAAGTCGCCTCCGACGTGCCCAACGTCACCGTCAAGAGGATCCCCGACTTCACCGAGGACGAGAAGAGCCAGCTGATCGACCAATACATCGCCCATCTCAAGGACACGACCATGCCCGCAGTCCTCACCAGCGTCCAGAACTACATGATCAGAAAGGTCGAGCTGCAGGAGCTGGAGGCCATAAACAAGGCCAAGGAATACTACAATTCAAAGATCGCCATCACCCTGAAGGAAGATATCCCCGAGGGCGGAAAATCGCAGTTCACCGACTACAGGTTCCGCTTCGCCCCCTTAAGCAAGGACGCGAATAAGAACAACTGGACCGGCAAATGGCCCGAGAGCGGAGAAGTGAAGTCCTCGGCCACCCTCATGGGCTTCATGCTCTCCGGCTGGCCCCACACGGTGGAGTCCTTCAAGCCTGACGCCGACCTTGAGAAGGACGAGCCCGAATTCACGGTCCCCTTCACCGTCAGCGTCCCGAAGATAGACATCGCCGTCACCGGCAGGGAGCCTCTCACCGTCGAAGCCTTCATGGGCACCTGGATCGACATCGACGACTGCCGCACGGTCCTCATCATGAACGGGGGCAACGTGATCGAGAAGGAGCCCGACCTCTCCTGGTACGGCGGGGACGTGGTCTGCGTGGAATACGCGCCGGAGTACGACGCCGCCACCCAGACCCTTATCCTCAGAGGCATCACCACCTGGGTCGAGGGCCCGGAGACCCTCTTTGAGATCATACCCGCGGACGAGCACGAGCTGGAGCTGGACGCTTCTTCCGCCAGCCACGAGTATACCGCGATAGAATCGAAGGACGGCACAGTCACCCTGATGGAGGACAGCTACTGCGAATACAACAGGCAGTGACGCCGCCGATGGCTTGAGCGAAATAAAAGCGCATGCTTTTATGCATGCGCTTTTTTCATTTTCATACCGCTTGCGGACGCGGGCTCCTGTCCGGCGCCGCCGGTACCGGCACTGTCCCGCCCGGGTCCCGACCGTATCTGAGCTAGAGGTCTTCCAGCTCGTCCTCTCCCAGGCACTCCCAGAAGAACTCGATGATGCCGTCCTCGACGTCGTCCTTGAGCTCGGCGTAGTTGTGGATCTCGTGGCGGTAGCCCGAATAGAGCTGGGTCTGCACGTCGCAGCCGGCCGCGGCCAGCCAGTTGGAGACCTGATAGACTCCCTCGCCGTACTGCCCGACCGGATCCTGGTCGCCGGCGATATTGTAGATCGGAAGGTCTTTTGGCACCTTCTCCGCCCACTCGGGCCCGGTGATGACCTTTATCATGTAGCAGAAATCGAGGAAGGACCTGTTGCTGGTCGGTTTTGTAAAGGCGTCGAAGGGATCGGCGGCGTGGTCCTTCTGCACGTACTCGTCGTGGCAGATCCACTCGTTGCCGAGCTTCACGCCCTCCTCGCAGCGGGCGAACATCCAGCCCATCATCACCGCGCCCACGTTGGGATCGGCCTCCAGGCCCTTGCCCCCGTCGACGAGCTTTTTGATATATTCTATGCTCTTGTCGAGCCCGGGGAAGACGCCCGAGGTGCCGCAGAGGGTGACGCCGTCGAGCTCGTCTCCGTATTTGGCGATGTAGTCGCGGGCGATGAAGGAGCCCATGCTGTGTCCGAAGAGGAAATAGGGCAGGTCAGGATACATCTTCTTTACCAGCAGGGTGAGGCTGTGCTCGTCCTCCATCATGGTGTGGACGCCCTGATCGCCCCAGTCGCCCCAGCAGTCGTTCTCAAGGGCAGTCTTGCCGTGGCCCACGTGGTCGTCGGCGGCGACGATGAAGCCGGCCTCCATGAACTTCACTATCATGTGCAGGTACCTGCGCGAATGCTCGCCGAAGCCGTGGATGAGCTGGATGACCCCCAGCGGCTCCGCCGCCGGAACATAGATCCAGCCGTAGACCTTGTCTCTCTTGTTGTACGAATCGAAGCTTATCTCGTGAAGCATATTATCCTCCTTTTGCGGGCGGGCCGCCCCGGTGATATAAAAACGTGAAGCGGATCGAAAAGCGAAGGCCTCACGCGGCCTGTACAGATTATACCATGCCGGTCCCTTCCGAGGAAGATGCTTGAGCGATCCGCGCCTTCAGGATTTACGCGGCGACAGTACAGCAGGCAAAACATATGTTATATAACATTATTTACATACCCTGGACCCCTTGGAACTTAAGCGCTCACGGACTCCCGCCCTCTTCGCCTTCTCCACGAAAAAAGTCCCCAAAGCCGTAGCTTTGGGGACTCTCTGATCTACAGGAAGCTGCGCGCTGAGCGCTTTCGATCCTTACTGAGCCTGTCTCTCGGCGTTCTTGGCGTCGATCTCCTTCTGGCGGTTGACGATGTCCAGAGCGTTGAGGTATACGGGGGTGTCGACCATCTTGCCGTCTACGCTGATGGCGGCCAGGCCCTTGGCAAGTCCGTTCTCCTCGAACTCGACGACGATCTTCTTTGCCCACTCGAGGGTCTTGGGATCGGGAGCGTACATCCTGTTGCAGGTCTCGATCTGTCCCGGATGGATGATCATTCTGCCTTCGAAGCCCATCTGGATGCCGTCGGCGACGTTCTTCTCAAAGGCCTCGAGGTTCTTGTAATCCACGAAGGGAGCGTCGATGGCGGCGATGCCGGCGGTGTGGCAGGCGACTCCGACCTGGAACCTGGCGTAGAGCTGCTCCTTGGCCTCGTTGGTCAGGGTGACTCTCATATCCTTGCAGTAGTCGACAGCGCCGAAGATGGCGTTGACGTTCCTCTTGCTGGCGAGGCAGCACTCACCGGCATTCTGGACGCCCTTGGCGGTCTCGAGGAGCATGGAGATCTTGACGGTCCCCACGGGGATGCCTCTTCTCTGCTCGAGCTCTTCGAGCTTCCAGTCGAGGCGCTTTACGTCGTCGGCGCAGCCGCACTTGGCGAGGGTGACACCGTCGAGGCCGGGCCATACGACCGCTTCGAGGTCGTCGTTGGTCATGCCGGTCTCCCAGTTGTTCAGTCTTACATAGACCTGGGCGCCGCCGCTGGCTATGTGCTTGAGGTTAGCG
>JAEENW010000072.1 GCA_016283945.1 Bacillota bacterium | reverse complement strand
AGAGATCGCCGACCTCAGCACGTAGATCATGTAGTAGAGCCTGATCTCGGGGATCGATTCCGGCATCTCCTTTATGAGCAGGTGCAGGAAAGGCGTAAGCGAAAGCCCGATGACGAGGATAACGACGCCGATAGCCGTATACATCTTCCTGTACAGCGTCATGAGGCTCTTGAGCTTTTCGGTGTCGTTCTCCCTCAGCGGCCTGTAGAGCGCGTAGTTCATGGCGTGCCCAACTCCGAGCTCAGCGAGAGCGAGGAAGCTCAGGATATTGGAGAAGAGGCCGCTCATCCCCAGATACTCTCTGGTGAGTATGCGGATGAATACGGTGCGGCGCACGAAGTTCAGCAGGAATATGACCATCGCGCTCGCGACGGACACTATGGCGTTGTTTATGGACTTTTGGCTGCGCGAACCCGCCATTCAACGCTCCTCCTGGCGCTTCATGCTGTTGAAAGCCGAGATGTAATCCCAGCCGTCCAGATATCTGTTGAATCTGTCCCTGAACGTGAGCACCTTCCCTGCCACATCAGGAGCGCTCGAATCATCTATGAATACAGCTTCCTTTACGCCCTTCAGGTATTCGAGCTCCCCGGCCTCTGCTCCGGCGAGGAGAACTTTATTCTCAAACGGAAGCGCCTCAAAGCCTCTGACCACCTCGGGGCTAATCTCCGAGCCGACCAAGCTCATCACGATAAAGATCCTGCCGCGGTCCACGCGTACAGCCCTTCTCTTCCATGCCGATACCGCCTCATCGAAGCTTTTATAATGCATGAAATACAGCCTGACGCTGTTTTCCCCCCGCCTCATGACGCCTACCGGGAACGGCGTGAAGCGCTCAAATACCTCTTCGATATCACAGCTGAGATAGTGCTCGAGATGTCCCGCAAACTCGATGAAGTCCTTATCCTCCATGTAGAGGTTCACCGTGGGCGAACGGAAGGGCAGGCCCAGATCGTGCGAGATGATCGAACCGGCGCAGTTGTTGCAAATGATGCTGACGTCACGGTTCTTCAGCCTGATACCCTTCAGACGGTGACTGAAAGCGCGGAGCGCATCACTGTGGAAAGGATTAGCCTTCGCCCTTTTCCTCTTTATCATGGGCTGCCTTATATCCCGGTATGTCCTGTAAAACGGAGCGATCAGCAGCGGATCCTTCGCCAGCAGGCGGGTCTTCCCGCTCAGGAAACGGTAAAGCCCGCTCCCGGGTCCGCAGAATGCCTCTACAGCCTCCGCGGCTGCCCTCCTGTCCCCGGAGGGCGCGTCGCTGAAGCGCTTGAGCATGTACTTGAACAGATGCTCAAGATAGCGGATCATTAAGCGGCGCTGATCCGGATCGGCTCCGCCGCAGGCCCTGCCGTCGAGCACGTCGATGATCTGCCCGACGACCTGCGTGAGGTTCCTGAAGCTCCTCGAGAGATCCAGATGGGAGGTGTGCATGACGCTGGAGGACTGCTGTCTGTATGAATACAGTACCTTCTCTACCGTCAGCATCCTTTCCGCCTTCACCTGCGTGATCAGCGAAAAGCTCTCGTCCTCGTAGATGACGCCCTCCTCGAAGCGCAGCCCGAGAGAGTTAAGATATGAGCGCCGGAAGAATTTGGTCATGACCTTCGCGTCGTATTCGCTCCTCGACATGGTCTCTTTTACGTGATCGACGCCGCGCATGGCGATCCCGGGACTGACAGTCCTCAGAACCACGGACAAGGTGCGCTCCCTGCCGTCTTCCGTATCCTCGAAGACACGGAGAGAGAACGAAACGATATCGGCACCCGTTCTCTCGCTCTCGCCAAGGAGCAGGCTGAGCGCGCTCGACTCGATATAGTCGTCGGAATCGACGAACCAGATGTATTCTCCCCGGGCAGCATCCATCCCCGTGTTTCTCGCTCCGCCCGATCCCCTGTTTTCCTGATGTATGACCCTGACTCGGCTGTCCCGCGCGGCGTAGGCGTCGCAGATCTCCCCGCTGCTGTCAGGAGACGCGTCATCCACCAGGATCACTTCAAAATCCTCGAGATCCTGCGAAAGGACGCTCTCGAGGCACTGATCGATGTATCTCTCGGCCTTGTAGACCGGGATTATGACGGATACTGCGGGCTGCATGGATCACCTCATAGG
>JAEENW010000071.1 GCA_016283945.1 Bacillota bacterium | reverse complement strand
CGCCGACGTCATCATGAAGTACAAGGACAAGCTCTGCGGCACCGTCAAGCTCGTGTTCCAGCCCGCTGAAGAGGGCGTTAGAGGAGCCCGCGGCATAGCTGAGTCCGGCCACCTCGACGACGTCGACTTCATGTTCGGAGTCCACATGGGCACCAGACCCGCCGGCAAGGATGTCGACATCGCCTTCCACAACGCCACCAACATGGCCAACTGCAAGATGGACGTCTACCTCGAGGGCAAGGCCTGCCACGCGGCTTCCCCTGAGAACGGAAACAACGCGATGCTCGCGATGGCAGCCATAGTCCAGGGCGTATACGCGATCCCCAGGGCTTCCGTGGGCGATTCCAGGATCAACGTCGGCCAGGTCATCGCCGGCTCCGGCAGGAACGTAGTCTGCGACAGGGTCAAGATGGTCATGGAGCTCAGAGGGCTCAACCAGCCGGCTCTCGACTATCTTGAGCCCTACGCCAGAAGGATCATCGAGCACGCTGCCGCCATGCACGGCTGCACCGCTAAGATCGTGCTCATGGGCTCCACTCCGTCGATCCTCATCGACACCCCGGAGCTCGTCGACGAGATCAAGGCCATGGCCGACAAGCTCGGCTTCAAGACCATGGGACCGGACATCGGCGACACCTCCGAGGACTACAGCTACATGGCCAAGAGGGTCATCGAGCACGGCGGAAAGAGCTGCTACTTCAGCTGCCTGACCGAGACACCCGCTGCCTTCCACGCCGTCAAGTTCGACATCCAGGAGAAGGATCTGCCCAACGCCGTCAAGCTCGAGTGCGCCATCTGCCTGCACCTGATGGGGATCCTGGAGGAGTAGGGCGCGGCACCGCTTCCCACATAGCCCTGTGAGGCTCTGAGAGCCGCTCAGACGCGTGAAAATCGTCCCGAAGGGTCCCAATACCCGCCGGGGCGGATTAAAGGCTTGAAATCCCCGAAATCGATCATTTTCAGCGAGGTCATCCGATGAACAAGCAGGAGACATACGAGCACCTGAGGAGCCGCGGCATAGAGTTCGAGATCTGCGAGCATCCCGCCGTCTACACCATGGAGGAGGTCGCGCGGATCGAGCTTCCGCATCCCGAGGCCGAGGCGAAGAACCTGTTCGTCCGCGGCCACAAGAAGCTCCACTACTATCTCATCTCCGTAAAAGGCGATAAGAGGGTGGACCTCAAGGAGATCCGCGACGAGTTCGGCCTCAGGAGCCTGAGCTTCGCGACCCCGGAAGAGCTCATGGAGATCATGGGGCTGATACCAGGCTCTGTGAGCCCGCTCGGGCTGCTCAACGACGCGGAGCTGAAGGTGACCTTCTTCCTCGACAGCGAGTTCGGGGACGATGACCTTATAGGAGTGCATCCGAACGAGAACACCGCTTCCATCTACCTCAGGACCTCGGACCTGCTCTCAGTTATCAGGGAGCACGGCAACCAGATCAGGAGGCTGGATCTGTAGGGGACTGCGCACGGCAGAGGCCGGATGATCCGGCCGTCAAGAGCATGAAAGAAGGAGAGCTGTTTAAGCTCTCCTTTTTGATACGGTTTAAGCCAGCCGCGTACCCTGCGATCACTTCCTGAGCTTTCTGAACTCCTCGATCGGAAGGCCTCCCATGCCCCAGTTCTCGGTCTCGACCTCGTCGATGACGACGACCGTGGTGTTGGGGTTCTTGCCGAGGACGTCGCGGAGAAGCTCCGTGGCGCCCTTGATCAGCTGAGCCTTCTGATCGGCAGTGACATTGCCTTCTCTGGTTATCTTGATATTGACGTAGGGCATTATCTCTTGACCTCGATGATCCTGATGACGCTGTCCTCAGAAGCGTAGAGGGTGTAGGTGTCGCTGTAGATCATGGCGTCGTCGAAGGATACCCAGGACTGGCTGTCGGCGTTGTAGCACTGAACGTCGCTCGGGATGGAGTAAGACTTGCCGCCGAAGGTGACCATGGTCTTACCGCTGAAGGCGGTCTTGCTCACGTTCCTGAGCTGGGCGAGGGTATCGCACTCGGTGAACATGACGCTGGTCTCCTCGGAGTCGAAGTGCCTGATCCTGGTGGTGACTTCCTTGGCTCCGACATAGGCGTTTCCGCTGACGGTATATACGGTGCTGTGAGTGAAGGTCCCGTCGCCGTTGGTGATGGAGAGGGTCCTGCTCTCTGAATCGTACCTGGACTTTCCGTAGATGACGGTGGTCATCTTGGTGCCGGGGATGATCAGCAGGTCGATGGCGCCGTCGGAATTCCTTCTCGCGTAGCTGATATCGTCACCGAGGATAGCGTACTTGCCGAGCTCAGAGCTCGCGGTCTCCTTGCCATTGTAGAAGATCCTGGCGTCGGAGGAGAGGGGCTCTTCGCCCATGACCCTTCTGACGGGATCGAAGTCTTCGGTGCTGTTCTCGATCTCGCTGAAGCTCACGGAATCCTTCTTGTAGGAGCTGAGCTTGACGAGCTCTCCGGCATGCTCCAGAGACTCCGCTTTGGTCGCGAGCAGGTTCCTGCCGAGGAAGAGGCTGGCCTTACCGTCCGCGCCGAGTATGGCCATGTTGTTCGGGGAGAGATCGGTGACTCCGGCGATCTGGCCGCTTGAGGTCAACATAACGGTGATGATGTCTCCGGGCTTATAAGCGGAGAGGGTGGCCTTCGCGGAATCCAGCACCGTGAACACGGTCCCGTTGAGTATGGTGATGGTGGCGGGATCGTTCGGGTTGGGATCGCAGCCCTCGTAGTAGACGCTGACTCTGGTGTCGCAGAGGTTGATGGAGCCGGTCGACGCGGAGTAGGTCGCGACGTCTCCTTTCTTGATCTCGGAGGCGGGGATCTGAACGCCGTTCTTGTATATCTTGTAGGTCTTGCCGTCGGAGAGGGTGGAGAAGCCCTCGGTGGAGCCGTTCTTGGCGACGATCACGGCCGCGTTGACGATGCCGCTTCCCGCGGTGCTCTCGGGGAGCAGGGTGACGAACTTGCCGTTTGCGTCGAGCAGCACGGTCCCCTTGGTGGCCGCGAGGGTGGTCGAGGTAAAGGGCTTGGCCATGTCGTACTCGGTGCCGCCGCTGAGCTTGACCTTGCCGGTGCCGGCGTCGATAGAGGAGATGGAGCTCTCGCCGCCATCCTTATATCCACCGAAGCCGTTCTTGAGGGCTGCTACGAACATCCTTGCGGCCTCGGAGCGGGAGATCGCTCTGTTGCCGTCCTTCTCGGTCGGGCTGATGCCGGTTCCCTCGAGTATTCCGATCCTGTCTGCCTCCACCATGTAGCTGAGGGGCCAGGAGGGGAACTTGGTCAGATCGAGAGCCGGTTCCATCGCTCTGATGATGATCGCGGCGGCCTGTCCAACGGTGAGTCCGCTGTCAGGCATGAAATAGCCGTTCGGGAAGCCGGCGATCATGGCGTTCTTTGCGCAGAGGTTGACGTACGGCGCGTACCAGGACGAGGGCTTGACGTCCGGGAAGATCGTCGAGGTCCTGTAGCCCGCGGCTGCGTCCTGCTGGCCGAGGGCGTATACCGCCATCTTGCTGAACTCGGCGCGGCTGAGGCCTCTGTTCGGGCGGAAGGTACCGTCCTCGTAACCGTCGATGACGCCCATGAGCCTGAGCACCTCGGCGGCTGCCGCGGTGTCGGCGTCGTTCACGTCGGAGAAGGCGAAGGCCGCGGCGGTGCAGGAGAGCACCATGGCCAGCGCCAGCAGCAGTGATACTATCTTCTTCATGTTGTAACTCCTATTCCGCTCTGAGAGCTTCTACCGGCTGAAGCTTTGAGGCTTTCGAAGCCGGATAACTGCCGAAGAGAAGGCCGAGGGCGACCGAGAAGGCGAAGGTCCCGAGGGTGACGATCGGGCTTGGCCATATGACGATCTTGTACATCAGCTTGCCGAGTACGAGACTTCCTATAGTTCCCACGATGATCCCGACAATGCCGCCCATGCCGCAGAGCATTCCGGCTTCGATCAGGAACTGGGAGACTATGCTGGAGCGTCGGGCGCCTATCGCGCGGCGTATGCCGATCTCCTTGGTCCTTTCAGTTACAGAAACAAGCATTATGTTCATAATACCGATACCGCCTACGATGAGGGATATCGCAGCGATGCCTCCGAGGACCAGGCCTATCATGCTGAGCTGCTCGGTCTCGTATTCCTGCCAGGTGCTCTGGGAGTAGGCGTCGACGCTGCCGGCGTTCTCGGGGATGAAGTTTCTCATGTAGGGGCCGACCCTGGAGATGACGTCCTTGATGTACTCGGACTTGGAGACCTTGATCTGAAACTGGTTGTCGACCGATCCGCCCAGAAGCCTCCTCGCGGAGTAGGGCAGTATGATGACATTGTCCATCTGATTGGCCTGATAGCCCTGGCTGGAAGCAGTTGCCTTCTGCTTGTAGATGCCGATGACCTGGAACTTGTTTCCGTTGATCTGCAGCTCTCTTCCGAGCGGATCGACGTTTCCGAAGAAAGTCTTGACCGCCATCGAGCCGAGTACGCAGACCTGATTGTACTTCTCGACGTCCAGGTAGGTCAGGTCGCGGCCTCTGGTTATCTCGTATTCGTTTACCAGAGAATACTGCGGGGAAGCGTAATACATCTGCGGCGGAGCCTGGAGCAGTTCCCAGGTCTCCTCGTCGTACTTGTATTCTATGTTCGCGGAGTTGACAGTTCCGTAGACCACGGTTCCGTTCGCGCGGCTGTTGGGCGTGACTCCTACGACCATGTCGCCGAGGGATTTGCAGTACTCCTCGAGGATGGGGAAGTAGTCCTTGGAGATGTTGTTTCCGTCCTCGTCGTAGGTCCAGCTGTAGACGCTCACGTCTATCTTGTTGGAGCCCATCGCCGCGTACTGCTGGCGGGTATATTCCTGCATGCCCTCCATGACGGATACTATGGTCATTACGGCAGCGATGCCGATGAATATCGAGAGCACCGTCAGGACCGAGCGCCCGCGCTTTCCCTTGATGGAGCGCCAGGCCATCTTGAACGATTGCAGAAGATTCATCCTTCGCTCACCTCCTTGTCATTTGAAGCGGGGATCGTGGGTTCCGCCGTTTGTGGCGCTGCTGCCAGCGTTTCGGGCGCCGGGGCGTGCGCCGCAGAAGCGGGCTTTCTCATGGATCCCGCGTCGTCCTCGCCCGAATAGCTGACAGGGCCCACGGTGCCAGTATCCTCGGTTATGAGCCCGTCGGAAATGCGCACTCTGCGGTCTGCCGAAGCCGCGATGCTGTTGTCGTGAGTGATCAGTATGACGGTCGTGCCGTCGTCGTTGAACTGCCTGAGGAATCCGAGAATGTCGGCGCCGGTCCTGGAGTCGAGAGCTCCGGTGGGCTCATCCGCCATGATGATCTCAGGCCTGGTGGCTATGGCGCGGGCGATGGCGACCCTCTGCTGCTGTCCGCCGGACAGCTGGGTGGGACGGCTCGCCGCCTTATCCAGTATGCCCATCTTCTCGAGAGCCTGCCTGGCCATCTCTGCGCGCTTGGAGGCGTCGACTCCCTGATAGATCAGCGGAAGCTCGACGTTCTCCTGGACGGTCAGAGACTGTATCAGGTTGTACTGCTGGAAGATGAAGCCTATCTCCTTGTTTCTTATCTTCGAGAGCTCGTTATCGGAGAGCTTCTTGACGTCTGTGCCGCGCAGGAGATAGGTCCCGCGGGTGGGGACGTCGAGGCAGCCGAGCATGTTCATGAGGGTGGACTTGCCCGAGCCGGACTGTCCTATGATCGCGACGAACTCTCCCTTGTCTATGTTGAGGGAGACTCCGTTCAGCGCTCTGACCTCGCTCTCCTTGCCCTCGTCGTATATCTTGTAAATGTCTTTAGTCTCTATAAGCATGTCAGATCAGCCCCAATAGCTTTCGGTGATCATCTGGGTGAACACCTCGGTGCCTTCCTCGACTCCGCTGATGATCTGTACGTTGTAATTGTCGGAGATGCCGAGCTCGACCTGGACGGGGTAGAAGCCCTTGGGGATCTCGGGGTTCTCGTTCATGAGCTCCGCCACGTTCTCTGGCGCGGAGTCAGCCTTGACGTAGACGATGGAAGCGGGATCGCCACTGGCGAGGGTCTCGCTCTTGACAGCCTGAAGGGGTACCACGAGGCACTCGTCGGCCTGGCTGGCGGTCAAGTTGTAGTTGATGTAGGAGTTGACCTGAATGTTGCCCTGGGAGTTGTCAGCCGAGATGACGATGGGGTAGGAGGCCACGCCGTTGTTGATCTGGCTCTGGAGGCTCACGCTCTCGACCTGTCCGGAGGTGGCGTTGCCCCACTGGTCGAGGTTGACCGGCATTCCGACCTTGATGAAGGATATGTTCCTCTCGTCGACGTTGGCGCTGACGGTGATGGTGGAGGTATCGGATATGGTCACGAGAGTCGTTCCCTGCTGGAGCTCTTCACCCGGCCTGATGCTGAGGCCTATGACCTTGCCGTCGATGGGAGCGACGGCCTTGCACAGCTCAAGGTTCTTCTGGGCGGTCTCGAGGTTCTTCTCGGCCTCCTCGACCCTGTTCTGAGCGTCGTAGATCTGGGTGTCGTTCGCGTCGGCGCTGAGCCTCAGGACGATCTGCCCCTGGTTAACGTCCATGTAGTCGTAGACGTTCACGAAGGTGATCCTGCCGCCGACGGTGGTGCTGAGGTTCTTTACGCGGCTGTACTCGAGCTTGGCGGTCTCGTAGGGGAAGACCTGCTCGCCCTTGGAGTCGGTGAAGGAAGCGGTGATCTCCATCCCCTCGGTGAGCACGCCGGGGTTGGATACGGTTATGTCGACAGCGAAGAGCTTGGAGCCTTCGGGCGTGATCCTTGATACCTTGTGCACGTCCTTGACAGTGCCGGTCACGGTGCTCATGAGCGCGGGAACGTTGACCGAGAGGGTCTGACCTGCGCGGAAGCTGTCCTCGTAGGCGTAGCTGTAGTAGAGCGTGGCCTTGAGGGTCCTGTCGTCGACCAGCTTGCCGATCGAAGTGCCCTCAATGATCTCATCGCCGACGTTGAGGCTCTTGCCGTTGGTGTCGAGCAGCTTGCCTGAGAACGGGATTGCGAAGTTAAGGCCTCTCTGAGCCTCATAGGCGTTGTTGAGAGCCTTGCGGGCTTCGTCGAGAGCGGTCTTCGCTCTCTGCTGCTGAGTCTCAGCGGCGGGGGAATCTATGGTGAAAAGAGGCTGGCCTGCGGTCACCAGGTCTCCTTCCTGAACGAATACGTCCAGCACGGTGCCCTGGGACGCGAGCGTCAGCACCTCGCTCTCCTTGGCCTTGGTAAGGCCGGAGCCCTCGACCTTGGAGGTGATGGAGCCCACGGTGACGAAATCGGTCGCCGCGGTCTTGGCTCCGCTCTTGGCTCCCGACCCGAAGAAGCGCTGATATCCGAAATATCCGACAGCCGCGAGAGCCGCCAGGACAGCTACCCATTTGATGATCTTTTTGCCATTCATTTTGTGTCTTGTTACCTTCGTTTCTATACAAGATGATGCGTATGCACGTCCAATTATAATACCATATCTTAGAACGCGATTGTGAAGAATATGTGTGCGCGGATATTAAAAAGAGTTTAATACGGCGCGCTCCGTGTGTTATCATCACATATAACTTATACGAAGAATTCGGAGGTTTTTATGATCCTTGTAGTTCAAAGAGTCAGCCGCGCCTCTGTGAAGGTGGAAGGCGAGACAGTGGGAAAGATAGGGAAGGGCTTCATGGTCCTCGTCGGTATAAAGAACGGGGACGACGAGGCTGTCGCCGCGAAGATGGTCAAAAAGATGTGCGGCCTTAGGATATTCGAGGACGCGGAGGGCAAGACCAACCTGTCCCTGGCGGACGTCGGAGGGGAGCTCCTGCTGATATCACAGTTCACGCTCTGCGCCGACTGCAGGAAGGGCTACAGGCCCAGTTTCATCGATGCGGCGCGTCCGGAGGTCTCGGAACCGCTATATAATTTTGTGATAGATGAATCGAAGAAATATGTTCCGGTGGTCGAAAAGGGCGTCTTCGGAGCGATGATGGAGGTCGAGCTCATCAACGACGGCCCCTTCACGATCGTGCTCGATTCTGAAAAATAGTTGATA
>JAEENW010000070.1 GCA_016283945.1 Bacillota bacterium | reverse complement strand
TTTACGTGGTACGCCGAGCACTCTGTCACAGACGGCTACCGAGAGGGATTCCTGAAATTCATAGATCCCGACAACGTCCGTGAAGGACTCTCGAAGGACCTCATCATCGCCTACCGCTACCTTGTCAAAAGGGATGGCAAGGAATACTACGAGATGATCAGGATGGCTGGGGTGCGCCATGCGGAGCAGAGGGATGACCACCTTGTGCATGCAGTCGGCCTCGGTCTGACGGTCATAGACCAGGAGATGAGGGAGACCATGGCCAAGAACGAGGCCCTTGAGGACGCCCTTGCCGTGGCCGAGGAGGCAAACAAGGCAAAGACCGCGTTCCTGCCCAGCATGAGCCACGAGATCAGGACCCCGATGAACGCGATCATCGGCCTCGACAGCCTCGCCCTCAGGAATCAGGCTATCCCGGCCGAGACCAGGGAGTATCTCGAAAAGATAGGCAACAGCGCCAGGCACCTTCTGGGCCTCATCAACGACATCCTCGACATGACGCGCATCGAGTCCGGGCGCCTCTTCCTGAGAAAAGAGGAGTTCTCTTTCGCGAACATGCTCGAGCAGATCAACACCATGCTCATGTCGCAGTGCAAAGAGAAGGGCCTCGATTACGAATGCGTCCTTTCCGGCGGAGTCAGCGACTACTACATCGGGGACGACACCAAGATCAAGCAGGTCCTGCTGAACATACTTTCCAACGCCGTCAAGTTCACCGACGCCCCGGGAAGCGTACGCCTGACGGTGGAGAGGGTGGCGGCCTATGAGGATCAGTCCACTCTGCGCTTCTCGGTGAAGGATACCGGCATAGGGATGGACAGCTCCTTCATACCGAAGATCTTCGATTCCTTCACGCAGGAGGACAGCGGCAGGAGCAACAGATACGGCAGCACGGGGCTGGGTATGGCCATAACGAAGAACCTCGTGGAGCTCATGAACGGCACCATATCTGTCGAATCCGAAAAGGGAGCCGGCTCCGAATTCACGGTGGTCCTGACGCTCAAGAACTGCAGCCGCCAGGAGGATCTGGCCGTCTATATGGACATAAAGGACATGAAGGTCCTCATCGTCGACGACGAGGAGATCGCGCAGGAGCACGCGAGGATCATCCTCGACGAGGCGGGCATAAAGGCGGACGCCTGCTTCGGCGGTGAAGAAGCCCTGAAGCTGATGGATATAGCCTGTCTCAAGCATGAGCCCTACAATCTGGTCCTGCTCGACTGGAAGATGCCGGGCATGGACGGGCTCGAGGTCACCAAAGAGATACGCAGGCGCTACGACAAAGACACTACGGTCATAATCCTCACCTCCTTCAACTGGGACGACATCATGGAAGAAGCTCTGAGCATAGGCGTGGACAGCTTCCTCTCAAAACCGCTCATGGTCTCGTCCATCGTCAGCGAGTTCGAGCGCATCGCGCGCAGGAACGATATCGCGGCGGCAAAGGAGACGAAGCGGGCGGAGCTGGCGGGAAGGCATATACTCCTCGCCGAGGATATCATGATCAACGCCGAGATAGTGATGGAGCTGCTCTCGGTCAGGGGCGTGATCGTGGACCATGCCGAGAACGGCCGCAGGGCCGTCGAGGCCTTCAGCGGCAGCGCTCCCCGGTATTATGACGCGGTCCTCATGGACGTGCGCATGCCCGAGATGGACGGGCTCGAGGCGGCGGAGACGATCAGAAAGCTGCCGAGAGAAGACGCGGGGGCCGTGCCCATAATCGCGATGACCGCCAACGCCTTCGATGAAGACGTGCAGCGCTCTCTGCAGGTAGGCATGAACGCCCATCTGTCAAAGCCAGTCGAGCCCGAGCATCTGTATCAGACGCTCGAAGAGCTCATATTCGAATACGAGAACAGTGTAAGGAAGATCCCGGGAAACGATGCGTGACGAAAAAAAGACCCTTGACCGCTATCTGACAAGGACCGACGTCTGGGCCATGGCGTACGGCTGCATGGTCGGATGGGGCGTTTTTGCCATGCCGGGCAACACCTTTCTTCCTGTCGCGGGACCGCTCGGCACCCTGACGGCGATGCTCATAAGTATG
>JAEENW010000006.1 GCA_016283945.1 Bacillota bacterium | reverse complement strand
GTTCTGCCGAGCTCATATGACGCCAGCAGCAACGCATTCCCGATGATCAACCGTCTGGTCTACGATGAGCTGATCAACTACAACAAGGTGACTCAGGAGCTCGAGCCCGCCCTCGCGACCGACTGGTCTTGGAAGGATGAGGCTTCCACCGTCCTGCACCTCGACCTCCGTCAGGGCGTCACCTTCCACAACGGCAATCCGTTCACCGCTGAGGACGTAGAGTTCACCCTCGCTCACAACGGAAACGCCAACATCGCCGGCTACTACGATCACTGCGAGATCGAGAACGATCACTCCCTCGACGTAGTGCTCAAGAGCGGCAGCGCCGACTTCGTCTACATCCTGACCAACACCCTGTACGCGGGCGTGATGGACAAGGAGAGCTCGACCGAGGATCCCGACTTCGGTACCGCCATCGGAACCGGTCCCTGGGCCTTCGACCTCGAGAACACCCTCGACGGAGACCGCTACGAGTTCAAGAGAAACGACAACTACTGGGGAGAGCTCCCGACCGCGAGCCTGCTGACTCTGCGCTACATCAAGGAGTCCAACGCCCGTCTGATCGCTCTCCAGAACAAGGAGATCGCCGCGTTCTGCACCGTAGGTGAGACCGACGTCGAGACCGTCAAGAACGATCCCAACCTCGAGTACATGTCCGGCGCCGGCATCGGCCCCTCCAAGCTGTACTACATCGCCTTCAACATGAAGAACGGCAAGGCCGCCAACAACCTCTTCCTGAGACAGGCCATCGCTTGCGCCATGAACAACGCCGAGATCATCGCCGCCTACGGCGATCCGGGCGCTGTCGAGAGCAACGGAGCCTTCTGGGGCTCCTCCACTCCCTTCAAGGCCTCCAAGGAGGACTTCCAGGAAGATCTGAGCTTCAACACCGACAAGGCCAAGGAGCTCGTTCAGAAGGCCATCGAGCTCAACGGCGGACCGCTGCCCACCCTCAAGCTCCTCTCCAACTACGCCAAGGCCGTAAACTCCACCATGTGCCTCGCCGTACAGGCTGAGTGCAAGGCCGTAGGCATCGACGTCGAGATCATCGAGTCCGACTCCGCCGGCGTACTGGCTCTGACCAAGTACGACGCTCCGGGTGAGTGGGATATGATCCAGTACAACGTTCCTCTCGAAGCCTGGCCCTCCGCTGCCAACAGAATGTTCGTCAAGAACTCCAACAACAACAGAGCCATCCTCGAGAACGACCAGGTCGAAGAGCTCCTGATGCTCGGCGCCGCCAGCAATGACAACGCCACCCGTGAGCAGCTGTACAAGGAGGTCCAGGTCTGGATCCACGACAACGCTGTCTACATCCCCGTATACTACGGATCCCGTGACGGAGCCCAGCTCAAGGGCGTAGAGGGCATCCTCTTCACCAACGACGGCTATCCCGAGTTCGGATACGCTAAGGTTCCGCAGTAAACTGCCCGGAGTCTTCAGCTGAGACTTAACGGTCCTTAAGCTATAGGACCGCACTGTGCCGGGGGCGCGGTTTTCTCTGACCGAAAACCGGCGCCTCCGGTGTTTTTCCGCAGGAAGCTTTCCCCGGAAGGGGGACGCTTCCTGCGGGAGCATCGGAGGCATCGAGGAGAGACCTTATGCATAAATACATACTCAAGCGCATCCTCATGTTGATTCCGATCATCATAGGCGTATCCTTCATCGTATTCTTCATGATGGACAGCGCCCAGGGCAACGCTCTGGATATCATCGGCATCGACTATTCCGCGGAGAAGCTGGCGGAGCTGTACCACGAGTACGGCTACGACCGCTCGGTCTTCTACCGCTACTATCTCTACATGTCCAATCTGCTGCACGGCAGCCTGGGCAGCTCAATAATCTACAAGAAGGACGTCTGGATGCTCTACATGCAGAGGCTTCCGGCGACCCTAAAGCTCGCGGGGGCCTCGGTGGCGCTCGCGGTCATCCTTTCCATTCCTCTGGGCATCGTCTCCGCCAGAAGGCACGGCTCCCTCGTGGACAACGCCTCCATGGTCGGAGCGCTCGTCGGACTCTCGATGCCCAACTACTGGCTGGGCCTGATGCTCATGGTCTACTTCGCCCAGATGCATCACTGGCTGCCCTCGGGAGGCGCGACTGACGGAATCAAGAGCCTCATCCTGCCGGCCATAACGGTCGGCACGGGACTCATGGCGACCATGACCAGGACGACGCGCTCGTCCATGCTCGACGTCATACGCCAGGATTACCTCAGGACCGCGAGGTCCAAGGGCGTTCCCGAGAAGAGGGTCATCAACGTCCACGCCCTCAGGAACGCGCTCATACCCATCATCACCGTAGTCGGAACCGCGCTCGGAAAGGCTCCCGGCGGCGCGGTAGTCACCGAGCACGTCTTCTCCTGGCCGGGCCTCGGCCGTCGGAGCATCGACGGAGTCAACCCGCGAGGCAC
>JAEENW010000069.1 GCA_016283945.1 Bacillota bacterium | reverse complement strand
ATCATTGCTTTCCTACCTTAAACATACAAAAAGCCCAGGCAAATAGTATTTGCGCTGCGCTGCGGATATCTGATCATTTGATACCGCGGCCGTCTTTTCCGCTTCCTGAACACAGACAGGAGCGGCTTCGGGATTCCTCATACCCGGAATGGCCGCAAAGTATGCTGTTTTCTTCATTTTGGAACTATCAACTCCCACCAGGTCCTCCGGACTTTTCCGGCGACCGCAGCGGAAGCGGCCTCATGTGTTTATCTTAAGCCGCGTCCAAGTTCAAACGATCATATGAAGTCTATGATATAATCATGTGGGTGTCAATCAAAAAATCCCCGAATGGCATATGTTTTTTGACCGGGAGAAGGTCCCGCGGAGACTTGAAAACGCGGGCTCCGGCCGCCTCCGCGGCACAGCTTGAGGGCAGCGCAAAAAAGAGCAACAACATGTAGGGAGTGTGACCTTAAATGCCTCTAAATATAGTGAGAAGCGACATAACAAGACTCAGCGCCGACGCGATAGTCAACACCGCGAATCCCGAGGCCGCCGTCGGTCCCGGAGTGGACCGCGCGGTATTCGAGGCGGCGGGCTTTGACGAGCTCCTGGCCGAGAGGCGGAAGATCGGAAGGCTGGAGCCCGGACAGGCGGCGGCGACCCCGGCCTTCGCGCTGGACGCGAAGTATGTCATCCACACGGTGGGCCCGCTCTGGGAGGGCGGCTCCGCCGGCGAGGAGCAGGCCGTGGCGTCCTGCTACAGGAACAGCCTCTCCCTGGCGAGGGAGCTCGGCTGCGCCTCGGCAGCCTTCCCGCTCATCTCCACGGGTACGCTCGGCTTCCCCAAGGACAGGGCGCTGAAGATCGCGGTCGACGAGATCAGCTCCTTCCTCATGGAGCTGCCCCCCGAGGAGGACATGGACGTGACCCTCGCGGTGTACGACCGCGAGAGCTTCGCGCTCTCGGGCAAGCTCTTCAGCGGGATCAGGGAGCTCATAGGCGACGCGGAGACCGCGGAGTTCGAGAAGCGCATGGAGGAAAGAGCGGAAAGGAGATCCCGCGCGGAGAAGCGCAGGCCACTGAAGCCGCGCTCCGGCAGGCCGGGCAACGCAAAGGAATCAGAGCCGCCTCAGTATTTCAGCATGATGGAGAACGTGGAGGAGCCCTCGATCGCCCCCGTCCCCGTGCCGCCCTCGCGCAGCTCCGCGCCTTTGGCTCCGTCGTTTGGCTCGGCCCCTGCCGCTTCCTCGCGCAGCGCCGCGCCTGCGGCTCCGGAGACTGCCGCGCGCTCCGCGGACGGCGCGGGCAAGCCGTCTCTTCGCGAGCTCATACTCGGCCGCCGAGAGAGCTTCCAGCAGTACCTGCTTCGCGCCATCGACCGCAGCGGCATGACCGACCCCGAGGTCTACAAGCGCGCAAACGTCGACCGCAAGCTCTTCTCCAAGATACGCTCCAACGAGGACTACCAGCCCTCCAAGCGCACCGCCGTCGCCTTCGCGATCGCCCTGAAGCTCAGCGAGGACGAGACCCTCGACATGCTCGCCTGCGCGGGGCTCACCCTGTCCGGGAGCAGCAAGTTCGACATAATCATCCGCTACTGCCTCAGGAACGGGATCTACGACATACACGAGATCAACTGCATACTCTTCGACTACGAGCAGGCGCTGCTCGGCGCCTGAGCCGCTTTTCGTTTTTCGATGTCGCCCCGGATGCGACCTTCGGGTCCTGCGTCCGGGGTATTCTTATGGCGAAAACAAACGAAGGCGCCCCGAATGGGGCGGAAACGCGAAAGGAGAAAGACGATGAGAAACGAAGACGTAAAGGACATTAAAAAGGAAGAGAAGATGGAAGAGGCCGCTGGCATGGGCAGCGGAGCCGCGGACGTGAAGGGTTCGGAAAAGCCGGCGGAGGCGGCTCCCGACCTCGAGGTGGTGTTCATACTCGACCGCAGCGGTTCGATGGCAGGCCTCGAGGACGACACTATCGGAGGCTTCAACTCGGTGCTGAAGGAGCAGAAGGCGCAGGGGCACAGCGTCATCTGGTCGACCGTGCTCTTCGATCACGCCCAGGAGGTCATCCACGACAGATTACCAATAGAAGAGATCAAGCCCATCACGGGGAAAGAGTACTGGGTCCGCGGCAACACGGCGATGCTCGACGCGGTCGGCGGCTCCATCAGGTTCATCAGCAGGGTCCAGCGCTACGAGAGGGATCGCGCCCCGAAGAAGACCCTCTTCGTGATCACCACCGACGGCATGGAGAACTCCAGCGTGAAATACAGCTACCGCGCCGTAAAGGACCTGATCACGAACGCGAAGGAGAAGCTCGGCTGGGAGTTCATGTTCCTGGGCGCGAACATCGACGCTGAGGCGCTGGCTGACCACATCGGCATAGGCCGCGAGAGGGCTTCGAGCTTCGTCAACGACCCCGCGGGCATCAGAGTCAACTACGGCGCGATCTCCAAGGCCATGGCCTGCATGACCGTGGGCAGGGCTCTGAACGATGAGGTCTTCGCCGAGGTCCGCGAGGATCACAGGAAGAGAGGCGGAAGGAGATAAGGCGCTCCGGAAGCGGCTGCGGACCGTCCGCCTTCGGATCGCCCGCCTGCGGACCGCCCGGAGAGACGGAAAAGCCGCCCTGATCCGGCGCTGACGGGCTCTCCGGACGTCCAAAAAGCACAAAAACGCATGAAAAAAGCCCCCGAAGGTGAAGAAAAAGCCTCCGGGGGTTTCTATATTATAGGCCGTATTTTTCAAATAGGCGCGTGCGCCTTATATCCAAGGCGGATAGATGGCGGATCTTTTTATGTCCGTCATCCAAAGACATCTTAACAAAGTCGAAAAAGCGTTGTCGCCTGCACCAGTTTTTGGCTTTTATTACAGTTGTATTTCAGCAACAAATTATATGAAAATAATGCTTGCATCCGGAACAAAAGAGGAGTATTTTATTTAGCATATTAACGCGAAAGCGTATAGAAATGATCTTTCGATCAAAAGGGAGGATAGTATGCATCAGATAATCATCGACAGCATCGACAAGAGCGCGGCAGACATCAGCAAGCTCGCCAAGGACATCTGGGACAACCCCGAAATGGGCTGGACCGAGTTTAAGGCCGTTGAGTGGACCGCCGCCGTTCTTGAGAAGTACGGCTTCGACGTAGAGGTCGGAGCATATAATATGCCCACCGCCATCAGGGCGACCTGGGGCAGCGGCAAGCCCGTCGTAGGCTTCGCTGCCGAGTATGACTGCCTGCCGGGACTTTCCCAGAAGGTATGCAGCCATCAGGATCCCGTAGTTCCCGGCGGCATCGGCCACGGCTGCGGGCACAACCTGCTCGGCGCGGGCTGCCTCGGCGCCTGCATCGGCCTCAAGGCCGCGCTCGAGAAGAGCGGCAAGCCCGGCACCGTCATCTTCTACGGCTGCCCGGCTGAGGAGCAGATGACCGGCAAGGGCTTCATGGCGAAGGCCGGCGCGTTCTACGAGTGTGACTTCACCTACGCCTGGCACCCCGGCACCAGAAGCAGAGACAGCTTCGGACTCATGACCGGCGTTAACGGCTTCTGGGTCAACTTCCACGGCAAGACCGCTCACGCGGCCGGCGCCCCGCATCTCGGAAAGTCCGCTCTCGACGCGGCTCAG
The DNA here is from genome assembly GCA_016283945.1 of Bacillota bacterium. Lineage (GTDB taxonomy): Bacteria > Bacillota > Clostridia > Peptostreptococcales > Anaerovoracaceae > RGIG2707. The sequence continues at coordinate 5,664 of JAEENW010000069.1, read as the reverse complement.
CTGATGAACATCGGCGTTGAGTTCATGAGAGAGCACCTCACCGACGACGTCCGCATCCACTACATCTACACCGACGCCGGCAAGGCCCCGAACATCGTTCCCGACACCGCCACCGTCAAGTACTTCGTAAGAGCCATCGCTCCCGAGACCCTCAAGGACGCCACCGCTAAGGTCATGGAGTGCGCCAGAGGCGCCGCGATCATGACCGGCACCACCTACGACATCGTCCACATGGGAGCCCTCTATCCGACTCTTCCCAACAGCGTGCTCGGCCAGGCCGTTCAGGACGCCAGGAAGATCGTACCGCTCGAGGAGTACACCGAGGAAGAGCTCAAGTTCTGCGACGAGATCAACCAGACCGATCCGGCCTACAAGCCCGGCGTCACCAAGCCGATCAGCTTCGAGGATCAGACCCCGAACTACGACAACGGCTTCGGTTCCACCGACTACGGCGACGTAGAGCACATCCGTCCGGGCTTCAACGTAAGCGAAGCCACCGCGGCGACCCTCTCCGGCGGACACAGCTGGAAGATCACCGCCTGCTCCGGCTCCAGCGTCGGAATGAAGGGCATGGTCCGCGCGGCGAAGCTCCTGGCTATCGCGGCGTTCGACGTGATGACCCACCCCGAGAAGCTCGAGGCGGCCAACAAGGAGTTCGAGGAGAAGATGAACGGCGCCGTTTACGAGTGCCCGATCGATCCGAGCGTAGAGTGGCCGTACAAGGACTAAAGCTCAAAAGGCATCGCCGCCTTAAAGGCGCATAGAGAGTCAGATCTGGGAGTCCGGAGCTGCTCCGGGCTCCCGCATCATATTCGCGGTTCATCACCGCGGCGCGATCATCTGTTTCATTATCAACCGTCATACTGAAAAGTATTGATATCAGGAGGAAAATCAATGTCATTGGTCAATTCACTCACGCTCCTCGTCGGTATATACACCCTGGGCGTGCTCGTCAGCCGCTGGACCGGCGGACGTATCGGATCCAACCTGTTCTCACTCCCCGTAATGATGATCCTGTTCTGGTCGGGACTCCTGACCGTTGAGGACGTAAACGCTTCGTTCCTCCCCAACGTATACAGCATCACCATGGCGCTGATACTCGTCAGCCTCGGAACCACCTTCAATCTGCAGCTCCTCAAGAGAGAGTGGAGACTCGTTGTAGTCTGCATCTCCGCCCAGATCGGCTGCGGACTCCTCACCCTCACTCTCAGCCGCGCCCTCTTCGGATGGGACATGGCCTTCGCTTCCTTCCCCGTACTCTCCGGCGGACTCATCGCGATGACCCTCATGCAGGAAGCCGCGATCGCCAAGGGACTGCCCGAGCTGGCCGCTACCGTGCTGCTCGTGCTCACCGTACAGGGCTGGATCTCGATGCCCGTCATCTCCAACTGCGTACGCGCTGAGGGACTCAACCTTCTCAAGAACTTCGACGCCGAGGCCTGGAAGGCCGCTCACCCCGAGATGAGCGCTGCCGGAAAGGACGGCGAGAAGAAGGAAGTCAAGGAGCCCTGGGCTGACAGATTCTACAAGAAGTACAACTCCCCGTACATTCCTCTCTTCATGTGCTGCGTCTGGGGCGCCATCGCCGCTGCCATAGCCGGCTGGGCCTCCCCGCGCACCGGCGGCATCTTCGGAGCCGCTCTCGTAGGCATCCTGCTCGGAATCTTCGCCAGGCAGACCGGACTCATCACCAGAGACCCGCTCACCCAGGCCGGAGTTATGCCCTTCTTCATGATGGCAATGATCATGAGCACCAGAAGGAGCCTCGCCAGCATGAGCGTTCAGGGACTCATCAACGCCATCGTTCCCATCGCGGGCGTCGTCCTCATCGGAGCGATCGGACTGCTGATCCCCGGAATCCTCATCGGAAAGATGTTCAAGCTCTCGCTGCCCATGTCCATAGCGGTCGCTATCCAGGCGTACAGCGGATATCCCGGAAACTATCAGATCAGCACCGAGTGCATCGAGGCTATCGCCAAGACCAAGGAGGAAGAAGCTTATCTGAAGGATACCATCGTTCCCCAGATCGTAATCGGAGGAATCATATCCGTAAGCATCCTGTCCGTAATCATCGGAGCAGTTTGCGCCGGAATGTTCTAAAGGCCTTTACGGCGCGGCCACGCGGCGCGCACCCGGTTCTATCCCCCCGAACTATATACGCGCGCCGCGAGAGCGGCCGCACGTTAAAGCAATAGGCCGCTGCCCTTAGGGGCAGCGGTATTTTCGCGCGCCGGATGACCGGCCCCGTCCCCGAGCCGGCAAGCGCAAAAACAGTACCGTGAAGCCCGTCCCGTGGGGTATAATATCGGTAGGAATAAAGCGCCCGGGAGCGGGCGGAAACATACGGTATACAGAAAGGAAGCGCCATGTACAAAGTCGATCTAAACAGCGATCTCGGCGAGAGCTTCGGCAATTACAAGCTCGGCTGCGACGAGGAGGTCACCAAGTTCGTTTCATCCGTCAACGTCGCCTGCGGCTTCCACGCGGGCGATCCCCTGGTCATGGCTAAGACCCTCGAGCTCGCCAGGATCAACGGCGCGGCCGTGGGAGCCCATCCCGGCTACCCCGACCTTCAGGGCTTCGGGCGAAGGAAAATGGACTGCACTCCGGCGGAGCTCAAGGCCTACACGCTATACCAGCTCGGCGCGCTCGACGCCTTCTGCAGGGCGTCGGGTCTGAAGATGCAGCACGTCAAGCCGCACGGCATGATGTACAACACCATCGCGGTCGACGAGGTAAGGGCGATGGCCGTGGCCGAGGCCATAGCTGAGTTCGACAGCGGGCTCATATTCCTCGCGCTCGCGGGGAGCAGGATGATCACCGCGGCGGAGAAATGCGGCCTCAGGACGGCCAGCGAGGTCTTCGCCGACAGGGCCTACATGCCGGACGGCACGCTTACGCCGCGCAGCATGGAGGGCTCGGTCATCAGGGACAGGGACGAGGCTATCGCCAGGACCGTGCGCATGATCAAGGAGGGCGTCGTCACCGCGATTAACGGCGAGGACATCTCCATTCGCGCTGAGTCCGTCTGCGTGCACGGCGACAACCCCAAGGCGGTCGAGTTCGTGAGGACAATACGAGAGCGGCTCGAGGCCGAGGGCATCGAGATAGCCCCCATCAGAGAGGTCATAGCTTAAACGCGGAAGCGCGGCCCGGGCGGCTTGTCCGCGCGTACGCTGCCTCCGTTTGATCGCCCGCGGGCGCGGGCAGGAGTCTTGAAATGGATGAGATCAGATATCTCCCCGCCGGAGACTCGGCCATAGCGGTCGAGTTCGGCAGCGAGATAAGCGAAGATATCAACACAAAGGTACAGCTGCTGGACAGGGCGCTCTCCGAGGCTCTCGAGGCTCTCAAGGGACCTGCCGGAGCGGCGAACTGGGACGCGAAGCGCTTCCCGCGCGCTCTTTCAGCTGTAACCGAGACCGTTCCGACCTACAGGTCGCTCATGGTCCACTACGACCCGTGCGCCGCGGGCTTCTCCGAGATGAAGGAGGCGCTGGAGGCGATCGTCCCGGCGGGCGGCGGGCAGGCGGGCGGAAAGCGCAGGATACTCGTCGTCCCCGTGCTCTACGGCGGGGAGGAGGGTCCCGACCTTCAGAACGTCTGTGAGCACTCCGGGCTCAGCGAGGAGGAGGTCATCGCAATACACAGCGGCCGCGACTACAGGGTATACATGCTCGGCTTCACGCCGGGCTTCCCGTACCTTGGCGGCATGGACGAGAGGATCGCGACCCCGAGGCTCGCACACCCGAGGACGCTCATACCCGCGGGCTCGGTTGGCATAGCGGGAGCCCAGACCGGAATATACCCGACCGCCTCGCCGGGGGGCTGGCAGCTCATAGGGCGCACGCCGCTTAAGCTCTACGACCCCGGCCGCGAGGTCCCGATACTCGCGGGCGCGGGCGACTACATACGCTTCAGGCCGGTGAGCGCGGCGGAGTACGCGAAGATATCCGTCCGCGTCAACGCCGGGATCTACGACATAGAGTACGCCGAGGAAGGCTGAACGAGGTGAGAGCATGAGGATCAAAGTCGTTTCTCCAGGGCCGCTCACCACGGTCCAGGATCTCGGAAGGCGCGGCTATCAGCGCTACGGAGTCCCCGTTTCGGGGGCCTGCGACGCGCGCTCGGCGCGCCTCGCGAATATAATCTGCGGGAATCCCGAGGGAGCCGCGGTGCTCGAGTGCACCGTTCAGGGTCCGACCCTTCGCTTTGAGGACGACGGCCTCATCGCCGTCGCCGGCGCGGATATGGGGCCGATGCTGGACGGGAAGCCCTTCGCCAACGGGGCAGCTATCGCTGTGCGCGCGGGCAGCGAGCTCAGCTTCTCGGGCCTAAGGAGCGGCCTCAGGGCTTACATAGCCTTCTGGGGCGGGATAAGCGTTCCCGAGCTCATGGGAAGCCGCTCGACCTACCTCAAGACCGCGACAGGCGGCTTCGAGGGAAGGAAGCTCGCCGCGGGCGACGAGCTCTTCACAGAGTGGGTCCCCAGGCCCTGCCCGCACGCGGAGGGGCGCTTCATAGACGGAGCGGCCTTCGAGCCCAGAGAGGTCTACCAGCTGCGCGTGGTCATGGGCCCGCAGGACGACATGTTCACTGAGGCGGGGAAGAACGCCTTCTGCTACACCGGGTGGACCGTCAGCGCCTCGCACGACCGCATGGGCATGAGGCTCGAGGGCGGCGAGGTCGAGTCCGTCTCCGGCTGCGACATCATCTCCGACGGCATCAGCATGGGCGCCGTCCAGATAAGCTCGGGCCAGCCCATAGTCATGCTCTCCGACCGCCAGACGACCGGAGGCTACGCGAAGATCGCGAACGTAATTACCGCGGACCTGAGCATGCTGGGCCAGCTGAAGGCCGGCGACCGCGTCCGCTTCTGCCCCATAGACATGGAAAAAGCGCAGGAGCTCGCTCGCCGCGAGTCCCGCGCTCTTGAAGGTCTTAGGATCTGGCTGGACAACAAGTAGGGCTATCTGCAGAGATCCACGAAGTATTTGAAGAGGGGATCGGTGTCCGGTCCCTCAGCCGTCACCCTGTTCTCCCCGCGCATGCGTTCGGGATGGAACTGGTAGGCGACGATGGGAAGCTCCCTGTGTCTGAAGGCCTCGACGACCTTGCCCTCCTCGGAGGTTGCGGTTATCTCGAGCCCCGGGGCGAGGTCCTTTACCGCCTGATGGTGATAGCTGTTGGTCAGGCAGCGGGGGCCGTAGAACTCGTAGAGCTCGCTGCCGGGAGCGTTCTCGATCTCGTGGATCGTCCCGTTGCCGTGAGGGAGCCCGAGCTGCGAGGGCAGATCCTGATAGAGGGTCCCGCCAAGCGCCACGTTCAGGGTCTGAAGGCCGCGGCATACGCCCAGTATGGGCTTCTTCGCCTCGACGAAGGCTTTCGCGAAGGCGAACTCTGTCTCGTCTCTCCAGAGGTCGAGCCTGCCGCATTCGGGGAGAGTCTCCTCGCCGTAGCGCGCCGGCTCGATGTCGACTCCGCCGGTGAGGAAGAGCCCGTCGGCGAGCGCGGTGAGCTGCGCGACGGTTCCGGGATCGCTGTCGCAGACGCTGAGCACTCTCGCTCCCTGCGCCTCCAGCGCCTCGGAATAGTTCTTGTTGTTGTAGAGCCTGACCTGATCGAGGTTTCCGATCTCGGAGCCGCCGGTCATGAGTATGATGG
>JAEENW010000068.1 GCA_016283945.1 Bacillota bacterium | reverse complement strand
CTGAAGAAGGAGTGAACACGCAGCACCGCGTCCGCCCGCGGAAAGGCTCCGAGAAAAGCGCTCCCGGAGCTCAAGCTTTTCTTGACACCTCCCCCGGCGCGGTGTAAAATACCTGCGGACTTGGGGGAGTAACAAGCGCACCCCCGTGCGCAGCAAGTCAACACGCGCGGCCGTCCGGCCTGGCTTGCTTTAAATTGTGAGACTCATGCTCGCGGCTCTTGCCGTGCATGAGGAAGGTTTTTTCATCAGGCACAGCGTGAGCGCGCCTGATTTTTTATATTCAAAAGGCGGGAAGGGCGCCGCGTCCGGAGGCTCCGGAAGGGCGGCGGTCCCCGCGAAGACCGGCAGGAGAAAAGATGGAATTCTATCTCGAAGACAAAGAAAAAGTGCTCGCCGAGCTGCAGAGCTCCGAGCAGGGCCTCAGCAGCGAGGAGGCCGCTCAGCGCCTCGCGCGGGACGGCAAGAACAAGCTGGACGAGCCGGAGAAGGTCAGCCTGGGCAAGCGCTTCATAAGCTCCCTTGCAGACCCGATGATCATCATGCTGATCGTCGCCGCGGCCATCCAGGCCGTAGTCGCGGTCATCGAGGCGGGCGGAAGGCCTACCGTAAGGGGCTTCGCCGACGTGATCGTCATCCTCGTGGTCGTCATCCTCAACACCATAATGAGCCTCGTGCAGGAGAGCAAGGCGGAAGCCGCCATGGACGCCCTGATGCAGATGACGGCAGCCACCTCCAAGGTCATGAGGGACGGCGTCATGACAGTCATCCACTCCGAGGACGTGGTCAAGGGCGACGTCATAGTGCTCGAGGCGGGCGACGCGGTCCCCGCTGACTGCCGCATACTCGAGGAGCACAGCATGAAGGCCGAGGAGGCCGCGCTCACGGGCGAGTCAGTCCCCGTAAGTAAGATCGTCGACGCCCTGATGCTCAGGGATGACAAGAAAACGGTACCCCTCGGAGACCGCAAGAACATGGTCTACAGCGGCTCCACCATAGCCTACGGCAGAGGCACCGCGGTGGTCACCGCGACCGGCATGGACACCGAGATGGGCAAGATCGCGGACGCGCTCTCCCTCGCGGAGAAGGAGCAGACCCCGCTGCAGAAGAAGATGGCGGAGCTCTCGCAGTTCCTCACCAAGCTGGTCATCGGCATCTGCGTCGTGGTATTCATCGTAGGAATAGTCCAGAGATTCGTGCTCGGAGGAGTCGCCTTCTCCGCCGCGGCTCTCGGCGACGCCGCGCTCGACACCTTCATCGCCGCCATAGCCCTGGCCGTAGCGGCCATCCCCGAGGGACTGCCCGCGGTAGTCACCATAATCCTCTCCATAGGCGTCACGGCGATGTCCAAGCGCCAGGCGCTGATGAGGAAGCTCTCCGCTGTCGAGACCCTCGGCTGCACGCAGATCATCTGCAGCGACAAGACCGGGACCCTCACCCAGAACAAGATGACCGTCGTAGACACCTTCACCGACGATCCTCTGCTCCTCGCGAAGGCGATGGCCCTGTGCTCCGACGCCAAGAGAGGTCTCGGAGACCACACCGCCATAGGCGAGCCCACCGAGGCAGCCCTCGTCAACCACGCCCATGACCTGCAGCTCTACAAGGACGAGCTGGATATCAATTTCGAGCGCGTGGGCGAGGCCCCGTTCGACTCCATGAGGAAGATGATGTCCACCATCCACAGGGAGGGCGACGGCTACGTTCAGTACACCAAGGGCGCCACGGAGATCCTCATCGACCTCTGCTCGCACGTCCTGCGCGACGGCAAGATAGTCCCCATCACCGACGAGTACAAGGCCCAGGTGGCCGAGGTCAGCGCCCAGTTCTCCGACAGGGCCCTGAGAGTGCTCGGCGCCTGCTTCAGGAACTGGGACCACTTCCCCGAGTCCACCGAGGCTGAGTATCTCGAGCACGACATGGTCTTCATCGGCATGGTCGGAATGATCGATCCCTGCCGTCCCGAGGTCTACGAGGCCATCCAGCGCTGCCGCGAGGCTGGCATCAGGCCCGTCATGATCACCGGCGACCACAAGGCCACCGCGGTCGCGATCGCCAAGGATCTGGGCATAGTCACCGACGCGTCCCAGGCCGTCGAGGGCAGCTTCCTCGACCAGTTCACCGACGAGCAGCTCATTGACGAGGTCGTCAAGTACTCCGTCTACGCAAGGGTGCAGCCTGAGCACAAGACCCGCATAGTCCGCGCCTGGAAGGCCCGCGGCAAGGTCACCGCGATGACCGGCGACGGCGTCAACGACGCCCCGTCCATCAAGGCCTCCGACATAGGCATAGGCATGGGCATCACCGGCACCGACGTCACCAAGAGCGTCGCCGACATGGTGCTCGCGGACGACAACTTCGCCACCATAGTCAACGCGGTCGAGGAGGGCCGCAAGATCTTCGACAACATCTGCAAGGTCCTGCAGTTCCAGCTCTCCACGAACATGAGCGAGGTCATCATCATGTTCGTCTCCGCGCTGCTCAACTTCACCATACTGACCCCGGTCCACCTGCTGTGGATCAACATGGTCACCGACTCCGCGCCCGGCCTCGCGCTCGGCATGGAGAAGGCCGAGGAGGACATCATGAGGCGCAAGCCCAGGAGCTCCGAGGAGGGCATCTTCTCCAACGGAGCGGGCTTCGACATGGTCTGGCAGGGCATCTACCTCGCGCTGATCGAGCTCGCGTCCTATTTCATCGGTTACCATCTGGAGGTCGGGTCCTTCGAGGGCGTCTTCGCGGGACACGGCTGCGCCAACGCGGTCGCTATGGCCTTCCTGACGGTCAACTTCGCGGAGATGATGTGCGCGATCAACATGAGGAGCCGCCACGGCTCGCTGTTCAGCCGCGACATGCTCATCCACATCAACTGGTGGCTCGTAGGGGCGTTCATCCTCACGACGGCGCTCACGCTGCTCGCCGTGTTCATGCCGGGCCTGCAGCAGGTCTTCGGCATCGAGCCGGGCACCTTCCAGATGAGGGAGCTCTGGATCTCCGCTCTGCTCGGTCTGAGCACCGTTCCGGTATTCGAGATCGGAAAGGCCATCAGAAGGGCGACCGGCGCCTACGGCGGGAAATAATAAAAAAAGATTTCGCGCTTCGATGCTTGACATCGGAGCGCCCTGCGATTATACTTATCAATGCGTTCGCGAAAAGACGGACGCATGCGCGGAAGTGGCTCAGGGGTAGAGCATCGCCTTGCCAAGGCGAGGGTCGCGAGTTCGAATCTCGTCTTCCGCTCCATTTTGCGGATGTGGTTCAATGGTAGAACTTCAGCCTTCCAAGCTGATAACGTGAGTACGATTCTCATCATCCGCTCCACTAAATAAATAG
>JAEENW010000067.1 GCA_016283945.1 Bacillota bacterium | reverse complement strand
ATTGCTGCAGTTCTCGACAGCTCCTCTTCCTATGACCTCCACGGTCTTCGGGATGGTAAGAGACTCCATGGTCTCGTATCTCTCGAAGGCGCCGTCCGCGACCCGCGTGACGGTGTAGGTCTCGCCCTCCCATTTCACGGTCTGCGGGATCACGATATCCTGAAGATCGCTCTCGCCGCCGGTCACCTCCACGGTCTTGGCTTCATCGTCAATGATCGTGTAGCTCAGGGGATCTCCCTCCGGGCTGAAGGTCTCGCCCGATGCCTTGATCGCCACGGTAAACGTGCCTACGATCACGGCTAAAGCCAGCAGGCAGCCAAGCGTTTTTTTGAATAGAGACATAACAGATCTCTCCTTTGCCTTTGCGCGCTTAAGCGGCGGACTGCTTATCCGCCGGGCAACGCGCATCAACCATATTTGTTAAGTTATACTATCACGCGGACGGCAAAAAGTAAACCGAGGAGGGCGCTGTCTCTGGCCTCCGCGGGGCAGAATATAACAAGGATCAATGACTGCATCGGGATCCGCGCCGGAAATATGTTGGATCTGTCAGAGCTTTCTGGTATTCAGGGGCTTGCCTTTGTGTTTTTCCACGAAACGCTGCTTTTGTAATGTATGTTCAAAGAGTTATTGATAAAGAAAAAGGAAGGAGGCTGCGTTACAACGCCGTCCCCTTCCCATGCCGCGTTTTCAGCTGCGCCCTACTTCTCGTCGTCGTACTTCAGCACGGCGGTGAAGGCCTCCTGGGGCACCTCTACCGTTCCGAACTGGCGCATGCGCTTCTTTCCTTCCTTCTGCTTCTCGAGCAGCTTCTTCTTTCTGGAGATGTCGCCTCCGTAGCACTTGGCGAGAACGTCCTTGCGGTAGGCTTTGACCGTCTCCCTGGCGATGACCTTCTGCCCTATCGAGGCCTGGATGGGCACCTCGAACTGATGCATCGGGATGACCTCCTTGAGCTTCTCGCAGACGAAGCGGCCGCGCGCGTAAGCCTTGGACTCGTGGACTATCATCGAGAATGCGTCCACCTGCTCGCGGTTGAGCAGTATGTCGAGCTTGACGAGGTTGCTGCGCTGGTAGCGGTCGAACTCGTAGTCAAGCGAGGCGTAGCCGCGGGTCTTGGACTTGAGCGCGTCGAAGAAGTCGTAGATGACCTCGTTGAGCGGCATGTCGTAGTGCAGCGCGACCCTGTTCTCGGTGATGTACTCCATGTGGTTCATGGTGCCGCGCCTGTCCTGGCACAGCGCCATGATGGAGCCCACGTACTCCTTGGGAGTCATGATGGTCGCCTTGACCATGGGCTCCTCGATGTGGTCGTACTCGGTCGGGTTGGGCAGATTCGAGGGGTTCTCTATCATAGTCTCGGAGCCGTCGTGGTTCACGACCTTGTAGATGACGCTCGGGGAGGTCGTTATGATCTCGAGGTCGAACTCGCGCTCGAGCCTCTCGACTATGATCTCCATGTGCAGGAGACCCAGGAAGCCGCAGCGGAAGCCATAGCCGAGGGCCTGCGAGGTCTCGGGCTCGAACTGGAAGGCCGCGTCGTTGACCTGCAGCTTTTCCAGGCAGTCCTTGACGTTCTCGTACTTCTCGTCCGGCGTCGGGTAGATGCCGCAGTAGACCATGGGCTGCACCCTCTTGTAGCCGGGGAGGTGCTCCGCGGCGGGCCTGTCCGCGAGCGTGATGGTGTCGCCCACGCGCGCGTCCCTGACCTGCTTGATGCTGGCGCAGATGTAGCCTACCTCTCCCGCGGAGAGCTCGGCGACCGGGGTCTGATAGGGCGAGTTAACGCCGACCTCGGTGACCTCGTAGGTCTTCTTCGTGTTCATGAGAAGTATGGTATCGCCCGCCTTGATTGAGCCGTCAAAGACGCGGGTGTAGATGACCACGCCCTTGTAGTTGTCGTAGTAGGAGTCGAAGATGAGAGCCTTGAGGGGCTTCTCCGGGTCGCCCGAGGGCTCCGGCACCTTCGCGACTATCGCCTCGAGCACCTGGTCGATGTTGATGCCCTCCTTGGCGGAGATCAGCGGCGCGTCCTGCGCCTCGATCCCTATGACCTCCTCGATCTCGTCCTTGGTCTCCTGCGGCCTCGCGGAGGCGAGATCCATCTTGTTGATGACCGGGACTATCTCGAGGTCCTCGTCGAGGGCGAGGTAGACGTTGGCGAGGGTCTGCGCCTCGACTCCCTGGGTCGCGTCCACGACGAGCACCGCGCCCTCGCAGGCTGCCAGGCTCCTTGAGACCTCGTAGTTGAAGTCCACGTGCCCCGGGGTGTCGATGAGGTTAAGTATATACTCGCTGCCGTCCTTCGCGTTGTAGACGAGACGGGTCGTCTGGAGCTTGATCGTGATGCCGCGCTCGCGCTCCAGATCCATATTGTCGAGGAACTGCTCCTTCATGTCGCGCTTTGAGACCGTGCCGGTGCTCTCGATCAGCCGGTCCGCCAGAGTGGACTTGCCGTGATCTATGTGCGCGATGATGCTGAAATTCCTGATGTACTTCTGATGGTCTGCCATTGACTTCCTCCGTATTCGGTATATTATATCATCCGCGCGGCGGCGTGAAAAGAGCCGGACGCGCCCGCAAAAAAGCGCTTAAATGCTCAAAAAACACTTGCGCGCAGGGATATTGCGCAATATAATAATCAAGCGATATTTTTACGAAAGGGGACATAATATGGCAAACATCAAATCAGCAAAGAAGAGGATCAGCATCATCAGCAAGAAGACCGCCCGCAACAGGAGAGTCAAGGGAGCCTACAGGGCTATCATCAAGAACTTCTACAAGGCGATCGAAGCAGATGACCTCGGAACCGCGAAGGAAAAGCTCGCGCTTGCTGAGAAGAAGCTTATGCAGGCCGCCGCTAAGGGCGTAATGCACAAGAAGACCGCCAGCCGCAAGGTCGGCCGCATGACCAGGACCTACAACAAGGCCAAGGCTCAGGCATAAATCTCACCCGTCCCCAAAAGTGCATAAGTTAAATGCATTGAAAAGCCGGAAGTGTCTCTCCGGTTTTTCTTTTGCTCAAAACAGGCCGCCGCGGGCGGCAGGCCCCTGCAGCTGCGCCGCCTGCCTTCCTGCCGCTTCGCCCTCGGCAGCCCCTTAACACCGAATCTACACGCTATTTTCATGTCCCCAATGCACGGCCTGTGGTATATTAAAGGCATGAAGAACAAGAAGAAGGACAAAAAGCATCTCGCGAAGCTCAAGGGAGGAGCCGCGGCCATCGCCGCCCTCATCACCGTGAGCGTCGCCTACAGCATGACCGCTCCCATGATCACCCAGAGGGAGAAGGAGAGCGTTCCCGCCGACCCGTCGCACGTCTACGAGCTCGGGGCGGTCCCCGAGACCCTCGAGGACATACTCGCGGGTGCTTCCGACGAAGCCGAGGAGGACGAGGAGGAGAAGAAGCGCGGCTTCCTCTATTCCATACGCGCCTTCCTCATGGGCATACTCGCCGCGGTCGGGAAGTTCTTCAAAAAGGTCCTGAAGACCCTCTTCTCGCCGAAGAACATCTGGGCGGTCGTGATACTCGCGATATCGCTGCTCATCTTCGTGCTCAAGGAGTTCTGGCACATAACAGTCGACATCTGACGCGCCGGGAAGCGCGGCGCCTCAAGGCAGCCGGGCGCGCCGCAGCGCGAGGCACTTGTAAAATCACAAGGGCGGTCCCATGAGGGACCGCCCTTTTCGCGCGTAAATATAAGGCCTGAGCGCCGGCTCCGCTCCGGAGCCGCGCGGCATGGAGCGCCTTTGCTAGAGTTTCCTGG
>JAEENW010000066.1 GCA_016283945.1 Bacillota bacterium | reverse complement strand
TAGAAGACTTGGCAAGGGAGGCTTTGTGAAGAAAAGAACATATGAGCGCCTTGATCACGCGAGGAAGAGCGCGTTTCCGTCAGTCCTGACCAGTCCCTTGAGCTCCAGGACCGTTACCATTCCAGCGGCCAGAGCGGGGCTGAGGCCGGCCGCCGCAGCCAGATCGCCCGCGCTCATGCCGGGGCTGAAGCTGATGAGCTCGAGCAGCTTCTTCTCCTCTCTCGAGACCGGCGCCCTCTCCGCCCTGGAGGCGCTGTCTATCCCGAGCATCCTCGGAAGATCGTCGAGATCGGTTATGGGGCAGGCTCCGTCGTAGATGAGCTTGTTCACGCCGCGGCTGTTCGGCTGGTTGATGTTTCCGGGCACGGCGAACACGTCCCGCCCCTGCTCCAGAGCGAGACCGGCGGTGATGAGGGAGCCGCTCTTCTCGGCGCCCTCGACTATGACCGCAGCCCTCGAGAGGCCGCTTATTATCCTGTTCCTCTGCGGAAAGTGCCAGGGCAGAGGCCCGTCCCCGGGCTCGAACTCGGAGACCAGCAGCCCCTCCGCGGCGATCCTATCGTAGAGCCTGCGGTTGGACTTCGGGAAGACCTGGTCGACCCCCGTGCCGAGCACGGCGATGGTCTTCCCTCCCGCGGATAGGCAGCCGAGATGCGCCGCCGAATCTATGCCCGCGGCCATCCCGCTGACGACCGTGATCCCGCAGGCCGCCACGCGGCCCGCGATCTCCCCCGCCGCCCAGCGCCCGTAGGGAGAGCAGCGCCTCGTCCCGACCACGGCGACGCACTCGCTCCCGAGGAGCTCCGCGTCCCCCACGCAGTAGAGCCTCGCCGGGGGATCGCTTATGCGGGCGAGCAGCGGCGGATAGAGCCGGTCCCCCCTCTCGATGACGCGTATGTTCACTGCACTTCCTCCTTTCCCTCCGCGGCAGTGGTCTTCCGCGGCGACGCTCAGGCGTCCGGCGGGAGTCCGCGCCGTCTCCCGGACAGCTCTGCCGCCGATCGCTCCTCACCCGAAATACTTCTCCGGCAGCCTGTAGCTCAGCGCCTCCGAGAGATGCAGGGGCGATATCAGTTCCGCTTCCTCGAGGTCCGCTATGGTCCTCGCGGTCTTGAGCACCCTGTGATATGCCCTCGCGGAGAGCCCTAGCCTCGAGAACGCCGCGCTGATGATGTCCCTGCAGCCCTCCTCCATGACGCAGAAGCGCTCTATCAGGGCGGCGGTCAGCTGGGAGTTCCGGCTTATGCCGAGCCCATCGTAGCGCGCGGCCTGAACGGCGTGGGCGCGCATGACGCCCTCCCTGAGCTCGGCGCTTCCCGTGCGCTTCCCTTCGGCGCCGGACATCTCGCCATAGACCGGCCGCTCCATAACCACGTGCAGGTCTATGCGGTCCAGCAGAGGCCCCGAGATGCGGCTCATGTAGCGCTTCCTGTCGCTCTCCGAGCAGCTGCAGGGCTTGACCGGGTCTCCGTAGAAGCCGCAGCGGCAGGGATTGGTCGCCGCGACCAGCATGAAGTCCGCCGGATACTCGCAGCGCCCTCCAGCCCTGTCTATCACCGCCACCCCATCCTCGAGCGGCTGGCGCAGCATGTCCAGCGTGTGCGACGAGAACTCCGCGAGCTCGTCGAGGAAGAGCACCCCGGTGTGAGCGAGGGATATCTCGCCGGGCCTCGGCCTGCTCCCTCCGCCGATCAGGGCAGCGGAGGAGATGCTGTGGTGCGGCGCCCTGAACGGCCTCTCCCTCACCATCGGCCTGCCCTCCCTGAGCAGCCCCGCCGCGCTGTAGACCTGGCTCACGTCGAGCTGCTCCGCGTAGCTGAGCGGGGGCAGTATGCCGGGGATGCGCTTCCCGACCATGGATTTCCCGACTCCGGGCGGCCCTATCATCAGCATGCCGTGCATGCCCGCCGCCGCGACCTGGGCGGCGCGCTTGACCATCTCCTGCCCGCGTATGTCCGAAAAATCAGGGATCTCTGCAGGCGTAAGTCCCAGCCCTGCGGCTCCCGCGGCCTCGACCGGCTTCAGCTTCTCCTCCCCGTTGAGCCAGCCCGCGGCCTGCGCGAGGCCATTCACGGGCACGAGCAGCAGGCCCTTAACGAGCTTCGCCTCCTCGAGGTTCGCGGCGGGAAGCATTACGGTCCTAATGCCGCTCCTCTGAAGCCCCGTGAGCATGGGAAGCACGCCCTCCGCGGGAAGAGCCCTGCCGTCCAGGCTGAGTTCCCCGAGGAAGGCCATGGCCTCGGGAGCCTCGCCCTCCGCCATCTGTCCCGAGCTGTAGAGATAGCCAAGGGCTATCGCGAGGTCGTAGTGGCTCCCGTCCTTCTTCCTGTTCGCGGGCGTCAGGTTCACGGTGATCCTCCCCGGATCGAACCTGAAGCCGCAGTTGATTATCGCGGAGTGTATGCGCTCCTTTGCCTCCCGCACGGACTGGTTCGCGAGGCCGACAACGCTGAAGACGGGCATCCCCCGCCCCGCGTCGACCTCGACCCAGGTCCTCTCTCCGCTGAGCCCGTAGAGGCTCGCGCTAAGTGTCTTTGAATACATCGGATCCCCCTGCCCTCCGGGCATGTCCGCCCGCGGGCGCCCTTCCGCGTGCCGCGGGGCAGCTTCCCTCAGAACGCGTTCCTGTCGTGCCTTATATATACCGAGCCGCCAAGCTCGAGCAGCTCTATGATGTCCATCCTCGGCTGCAGAGCCGAGAGCTCCGGATGCCTCAGGAGGAAGTACTGCGCGGTGTACCTGAAGCGCTCCGCCTTCCACCTCGTGACAGCCTCCGAGGGCATGCCGTAGCCCGTCCCGGTCCTCAGCTTGACCTCCACGAAGGCGAGGCAGTCCCCGTCCACGGCTATGAGGTCTATCTCTCCGCGCCTCGAGCGGAAATTCCTCGCAAGAAGCACGCAGCCATGCCGCTCGAGCCATCGAGCCGCGGCGAGCTCGCCCCAGCCGCCCTTCAGCTTGTTCTTCGAGCGCGGATCGGTGGACTCTTCGCGCCCTGCGTTACCATTATTTGCCATACTAATATAATACTACGATGCTAAAATTTGTAAACTACCTCATTCCGGCTATTCCGCCCGAATGATACAAAAACTTAAAAGATAGTGGTACATCTATCAATAAACCCTATGGTATACTTAATTAACCGTCTGTTTTATCATATTGATATAAACCGTTTACCGATCTGCGGAGGAAAGATCATGAACACGAGAAGACTGCGTCTTACAAGGATAGCGGCGGCGCTCTGCTTCGTGCTCCTGCTGACGGCGCTCCTGAGCTCCTATCTCGCTCCGGCGCTGGCCGAAGAGGCAGGCGAAGGCAAAGAACTGTGCCCGATGTGCCAGAAGCTCTTTGACGAGGACGAGCTCTGCCCGAGCTGCGGCATCTGCGAGTCCTGCATCGACAGCAACGGCGGTGAGGAGATACACTGCTACGACTGCGGCGAATGCGTCACGACCTTTGACGACAGCAACGGCGGATGCGCCAGGAGCGGCCACATCTACTGCGATGAGTGCCTGAAGGAGGAGCACCTGCACTGCGTGGACTGCGGCGAATGCTACTGCGACAATCAGGACATGCTCTGCGAGGAATGCGGCAAGTGCAACAGCTGCTGTGACGCCGACGATGAGGGAAACCAGTTCGTATGCGGCGACTGCCACAAGTGCGCGGGCTGCGCGAAGCACTGCCCGATATGCGGCGACTGCCAGTACGAGAGATGCCCGATGGAGCTCGAGCACTGCCAGTACGAGTGCGAGCTCTGCCCGGCCTGCGAGATCATCTGCTTCTATGAGAGCGACTATGAGCCCTGTGAATACTGCGGGCTCTGCGAGTTCTGCTGCGAGGAGAACCGCTGCCCCGACTGCGGGATGTGCTGCGAGGATCCCGCCTATGACACCCACTTCTGCGCTGACTGCGGAGAGTGCCTCGAGACCGTTCCCGAGGTCTGCGACAACTGCGGGCTCTGCCTCGACTGCTGCCTCGCCGAGGCCGAGAACCTCGGCTGCACCTGCGGAGAGTACTGCTGGCTGGACGTGAACGACGAGCACGTCTGCGTCAACTGCGGCATATGCTTCGGAATGATCGACAGCTGCCCCGACTGCGGCCTCTGCGTGGACTGCTGCGAGGACGTCAGCAGGATCGAGGGCTGCGACTGCGCCCGCCCCGTATGCGTGGAGAGCGACGAGTGGGATGAGCATTTCAGTGAGACTCACGCCCAGTTCGCGGGATCCCACAGCGCGAAGCCCGCGAGCAGCTGGAGCTTCGACGGGAGCTTCCATTGGAAGGACTGCAGGTACTGCGACGAGGCCTCGCACATCACGTCCAAGGCCGCGCACAGCTTCAGGAACGGCCGCTGCACCGTCTGCGGCTTCTCGGATACCGAGCCCATAGTGATCAGCAAGCAGCCCCAGGACCGCGTCGCGATCGTCAGCGATTACAGGGCTGAGAGCGGCGATCCGCTCTATTACGCGAACAACAGGGTGAGGTTCTCCGTCACCGCCGTCGGCAGGAACCTCAGCTACACCTGGTTCGAGCGCACAGGGACGGCGACCCCGGCCAAATTCGAGGAGCTGCGCACCGCAGGACACGGCGCGTCGAACATCGCCTACAACGACACGGCGAATTCGAAGAGTCTCGTGATCAGCGTGGCAGACGACGCCTGCCAGGACGGGCTGTACAGCTTCCGCTGCTACATCTCCGACGGCGAGAACGGGCTGTGGTCCGACATAGCGACGCTGACAGTCGAGCACGGATTCACGATCGCCTCGGAGGATGATTATGAAGACGCCGGCCACTACATGCTGTGCCACGGCGACGGCTGCTCCGAGGTCAAACTCGTCCCCCACGTCTTCACTCACTGGTACTGGGGAGACGACGCGCACACCATCCGCGTTCAGAGCTGCGAGGTCTGCGAGTACACCGCCGAGGCCTACGTCCACGACCACACCGAGTGGGTCAGGACCTTCTTCCTCGGCGAAGCGCTGTTCGAAGACGAGAACCACCGCTACGAGTTCGATCCCGGCACGGAGCCCGAAAACTGGAGCTTCAGCGGCACCTTCGGCCAGCCCGGATACAGAGCCAGCTGCGAGGATCTCTACGGCAATACCTGGAGCGCCGACTGGAACTACCACACCGGCTGGTGCTACTGCGACGACTGCTTCTCCAATCCCGTGAAGATCCGCGAGCTCCATCACTTCGGAGCCTGGCAGGGAGCCGACGACCCGGAGGCGGGAATAATCTACCGCGTATGCGCCGACTGCAGCTACACCCAGTACGCCACCGACGCGAACGGAAGGCCCACGACATGGCAGAACGGCATGCATCCCGTCATTTACGTCAACTGCTCCGGTCCCAACAAGTTCGCCACCGCAGGAGAACAGGTCTGGGTCACTCCCGATAAGATCCCGGGCAGGATATTCGACGGATTCCTGGTCAGGTATTATTCATTGACCCAAAATGGCAGCTACAGAGAGTCCAGAGCAACTCTCCAGGCGGGGACGGTCTATCCCGGCGAGACCTACTGGGACTACTGGGAAGTCCCCTCAAACCGGGTATTCCCCGGATCCGGCAGGATAGAGGTGATCCAGCGCTTCAAGGGAGGCACCTGCGATCACAGCGAGACCGAGATCGTCGGCAGGATCGACGCCCCCTGCGGCAGGAGAGGCTACACCGGCGATACTGTCTGCGCTTTCTGCGGACAGATCATCGAAAAGGGAGAACCCACCGAGTACAAGTCTCACGGAGAGCTGATAACCGTGACCGAGGACATATTCAAGACCGACGCGGACGGCAATATCCTGCTCGACCGCTACGGAGAGCCCTCGATCATCGCCAGAGGGCCGCACGATCCGGACTGCGAGACCCAGACCAACGGCAACGAGCCCGACAAGATCTGCGCGGACTGCGGAGCCCGCGCAGAGCGGGGCAAGTCCATACCCTGGCAGCAGGGGCATTCCTTCGGGTGGAACGCCGACATGCCCTGCACGGATCCCGATCATCCCGTCACCGATCGCTACAAGTGCTCAAAGTGCGGGGAATACAGGTACGAACCCGCGGACATGAGCGATTTTGACGCCGACGCGATCGACTTTATCCAGCTGTGGCACTATCACGCCGAGGTCGTGAATGAGGCCGAAGCGACCTGCACCGCCTACGGCTACTCGGGCGACGTCTACTGCCCCGACTGCGGACAGACCATAGTCCGCGGCGAGATGACCAAGCCCACCGGCCATCGCTGGGATTCCGGCACGGTCGTGCCCTCCGCCAGCGGCAACTCAGAGAGGACCGTCTACACCTGCACGCTGTGCGGCGCCCAGAAGTCGAAGATCGATAACACCGTAAAGCGCGGCGACGTGGACTGCGACGGCGACGTCGACGCCCAGGATCTGACCGCGATGGCAAGGCACGTGGCCAACATAGCAAACCTGACCTCAGCCCAGGCGCTTAAGAACGCCGACGCCAACGGTGACGGATCCGTCAACGCTCAGGACCTGACCGCGATGGCAAGGCACGTTGCCGGCATCGAGCCTCTGCATTAGAGGCGTACGGACAGGCGTCTGACCGCCCTGAAGAAACAGAGAAAGGCCCGCTCCTACCCGGGAGCGGGCCTTTTTGTGCCCTTTCAACCGCATCGCTTAGGGCATACTTATTTTATTTATTTATTCAATATACAGATGAAATTCATATAATATTTGTCTTATTCGCATAGAACGCCGTTTATTGACAAGGCTTTTTGTCGGTTGTACTCTTATAACAGTAAGCATATATGTCCATATCGCACAGAGGATGCGCAGAGGCATATGCTTGCGCCGTCTATGCGGTTCCGACAAAAGGACCCGGACGGGAGGAGTATTCGAAACAGCAGAGGAGAATGTAAAGGAGAAAGCAAAATGAAAAAGTTGCTGGCTTTGACGCTCGCGTTTTGCATGATCTTTGCCCTCGCAGCCTGCGGAGAGAAGAAGGAAGCCGAACCCGCGCCTTCCGGAAACGAACCCGCGCCCGCCGAGGTCAAGGGGCTTACAGCAGATGAGCGCAAGAACGAATTCATCACCGTCGGCACCGGCCCGACCTCGGGCATCTACTTCCCGATCGGAGGCGCCTTCGCCACGGCCTTGAAGGACTACGGCTACCAGACCTCCGCCGAGGCGACCAACGCCACCGGTCAGAACATCACCAACATACTCGCGGGAGACTGCGAGATCGCCATCGCGATGCAGGACGTCTGCATGCAGGCCTACACCGGCACCGACGCCTACGCAGGCAAGGAGCCCGCTACCAACCTGCGCGCCATGATGCGCCTGTGGCCGAACTACGTGCAGCTCGTGACCACCGCCAACACCGGGATCAAGTCCGTTGAGGACCTCCGCGGCAAGCGCGTAGGCGTAGGAGCCGCGAACTCCGGCGTCGAGGTCAACGCCCGCACCATACTCGCCGCCTACGGCATCACCTACGACGACATCACTCCCGACTACCTCGCCTACGGCGAAGCGATCGACAACATGAAGAACGGACAGTGCGACGCCGTGTTCGTCACCTCCGGACTTCCCAACGCGACCGTAATGGAGCTCGGCGTGTCCTATGACATGGTCGTCATCCCCATCGACGGAGCCGGACGCGACAAGCTCGTATCCGACTATCCGTTCTACGCCAAGGCCGTCATTCCCGCCAACACCTACAACAACAAGGAAGACGTCGAGGGCGTATTCGTCTACAACATCATGCTCGTCCGCGAGGACCTCAGCGACAAGATGGTCTACGACATGCTCGAGGGCATCTTCGCCAACATCTCCACCATCAAGGCTTCGCACAACGCCGCCGACAAGAACATCGACATCACCTTCGGCGTGAGCGACATCCAGCTTCCGCTGCATCCGGGCGCGGAGCAGTTCTGGAAGGACAACGGCTATCTGTAAGCCGCATCTGTATACAGCCGGGGCGGGTGGCTTCATGCCATCCGCCGCGCTTGTTTTTGGTGAGATGAGATGAGCGGAAAGCGCAAGGCTCTTCCAATTATAGCGGCGCTCGCGGCGCTCATCTGGCTGGGCTTCTTCGCCCCGGCCGGAAGGCGCTTCGTGCTCTACGACCGCGTGAACGAAAAGGAGCTCCTATCTGTCCCGGTAAAGGCCGGAGACAAGCTGAGGCTCGAGATCGAGCACTCGGCGGAGCACATCCCGTGGTTCGAGTTCTACACCGTCACGGAGGACTGGCAGTTCAACCTCGACGCCATCGCGGTGGGAGGCTACGGGGCCGGAGTCCCGGCCGAGATGGACGTTCCCACGAGGATAGAGGACGGCCTGGTCTGGATGGAGGAGATAAACAGCGTCTTCCCGCGCTTCTCGTGGATAACTTCCGCGACCTACATGAAAGGCCTCACCCTGAACGGGACCGAGCTGTTTGATTTCAGGAGCCTGCCCGACGCGAGCAGGATCCGCGGAGAGATCATTGAAGTAAGGGGGTATCTCAGATATGTCCGATGATCTGAAAAACAAAGAAGCTGCCGCCGGAGCGGAAGAGCAGCCCCTCGACGCGTCAAAAGGCGCGGAGATAATGGAGAAGTACGAGAAGGAATCCCGCACCCGCAGCTTCTCAAAGGAGCCTCTCAAGAGCATAGTCTATTACCTGTGCCTCGCCTTCACGCTCTATCATCTGGCCTACGCCTCGGGCATACGAGCCCTTCAGATGGTCAACATCAAGCACCACGCTATCCACGTAGGCCTCATACTCGTGCTGGGCTTCGCGCTCTACCCCGCGTTCAAAAAGTCCAGCAGGAAGAAGATCGCGCTCTACGACTGGGTCCTCATAGCCCTGTCCGCGGTCATGCCCTTCTACGTCTTCAACCGCTACCCGGTCTTCATCTCGACCGGCTTCAGCGGGGAGAAGATAGACATCATCATGGGAACTATCCTCATACTGATAGTCCTCGAGTGCACCAGGAGGCTCAGCGGAGCCGCGCTTCCCATACTGTCGACGATCTTCCTGATCTACGCGATATACGGGCGCTCGTTCCCGGGCATATTCATGCACCGCGGCTACACCTGGCACAGGATAGTCACCTACCTCACCACCGACATCTACGGCATCTACGGCACCTCGATCAAGGTGTCAGCCACCTACATAGTGCTGTTCATAATCTTCGGAGAGGTCATGAACAAGTGCGGCATGGGGCAGTTCTTTAACGACATAGCCAACGCGATCGCCGGCCACTCAAAGGGCGGCCCGGCCAAGGTCGCCGTGCTCGCCTCGGGCTTCCTCGGATCCATCAACGGCTCTGCCGTCGCCAACGTCGTCACCACCGGCACCTTCACCATTCCCCTGATGAAGAAGACCGGATACACCAAGGAGTTCGCGGGCTCCGTCGAGGCTACCGCCTCCGTAGGAGGACAGCTGCTCCCGCCCATCATGGGAGCCGCCGCCTTCGTAATGGCCGAGACCCTCGGCGTCAAGTACGGGGCTATAATCAAGGCGGCCGTCATACCCGCGCTCATCTACTACCTGGGCATCATCATCCAGGTCCAGATGCGCGCCACCAAGGATCACCTCGAGGGCCTTCCCAAGGAGCAGATGCCCAAGGTCGGCCAGGTCATGAAGGAGAGAGGACACCTCCTCATCCCCATCATCTTCCTGCTCTACATGCTGATCTTCAGCGGCGTGACCGTTATCCGCGGAGCGTTCTGGACCATCATCGTGACCATAGTCGTCGCCGAGCTTCGCCCGGTGAGCCGCATGAGCCTCAAGGACATCTGCGACGCCTTCGTCGCCGGAGCGAAGTCCACCGTATCCGTCGCCATGGCCTGCGCCTGCGTGGGCATCATCGTCGGAGTCTGCGGCATGACCGGCTTCGCGCTCAACGTGGCGCACGCCATCATAAGCATCGGCGAGCAGAGCCTGATGCTCACCCTGCTCTTCACGATGGTCACCTGCATGATACTCGGAATGGGCCTGCCCTCGATCCCGTCCTACCTGATCACCTCGACCATCGCGGCTCCCGCCCT
>JAEENW010000065.1 GCA_016283945.1 Bacillota bacterium | reverse complement strand
GCTTTATCATCTCCAGGACGGACATGAAGCTCAGTATCCTGTTGAACACCGAGGGGTCTTCCTTTATGAGCTCGGAGAAGAGCAGAGTCTTTCTCTCCCTGAACATGGCGGATATCTCCGCGATGCGGCTCTCGACGGAGCGGCGGCTGCGCTCGTCCCTCCTGTAGGCCCTGCGTATCTCGTCGATGCGCTGCCTTCTGATGAGGAACTGCTCAAAGGCTTTGACGAACTGCTCGGTGCTGCTCGTGAGGAGCTCGTCCTCCTCACCGGTCCAGGGGGAAAGGTCCTCCTGCGGTTTGACGTGCATGTGGGAGGTCTGCTCCTCCCTGTCCTCGAGCATGGCGGCCAGCTCCCTGAACTGCTTGTACTCGAGTATGCGCCTGACCAGATCGCCGCGGGGATCCTCCGGCCCGCCTTCTTCTTCGCTCTCGGGCCTTCCCGGCAGCAGCATGCGCGACTTGATCTCGATGAGCTCGGCGGCCAGGACCATGAATTCCTGCGCCAGCTGGGGATCGCTCTCGCTGAGCCTGGAGACGTAATCCAGATATTGAGTTGTGATCTCCGAGACCTTTATGTCGTAGACGCTCATGCGGGCATGCTCTATCAGGTAGATGAGCAGCTCGAAGGGCCCCTCGAAAAGGTCGAGCTTGACTTTATAACTCATTCGACTCGCGGGCAAAGGCCCGAAACACGCGCCGCGCTCTTACTGCAGTCTCTCCGAGACCCTGAGAAAACGCGGAGCATAGCCGCGGTTCGCGCACCAGACGGCGATGTTGCTCATGAAGGTCTGGACTTTGGCGGCGTAGGCAGTGGAATAGTTCCCGCTCTTGACGGTGCCGGTCCCCTGGTTGTAGGCCGAGAGGGCTTTGGTCTCGTTGCCGCGGTAAAGATCTATGAGGTAGGAGATATATTCGGCCCCGAACTGGATGTTGCCGTGCTTGTCGCGCACATCCTCGATGGTCCAGCCTTTGCCCTCCACCGTTCTGGGCATCAGCTGCATGAGGCCTATGGGGCTCCTGCGCTCGAGCAGGCTCAGGTCGTAGGTGCTCTCGGTGCGGCTCACGGCCATCAGCAGGTCCTGGCTTATGCCGTGGACGGTGGCCTCGTGCCTGAAGAGGTACTCGAGGATGAGGCTGTCGTTCTCCGTCAGGGCGGGCTGGGCGTTCCTCATGTAGGCGGCCCTGCCCTCTATATACGAGCGGTTGTTGTTGCTGAAGAGGTACTGGGCGCTGACGGAGGCGTCGGTGCTGATGGAGAGCCCGCCTATGCTGTCGAAGTAGGCGCTGTAGGGCAGCTCCGGCAGGGAGGTGAGAGCGGTGAGCCTCACGTAGAGGACTCCGCCGCAGTCGAAGAAATCCGCGCTGCTCAGGGCCAGCTTCTTAAGAGGAAGCTCTTCGCTCAGAGGCTCCACGGATCTCGCTTCCTCGGCGCTGATGTTCCCCGCTTCGGAGGCGCCGCGGTTCTGGTAGAGCCCCGCCAGCTGCTGGCCGTAATGGAGCATCTGCCTGGCCTGCCTGTTCTTGGCGCTGAAATACGTAGGCTCGGCGAATTCCTCCACCAGGAAGAACTCGGCCCCCTCGTAGATGGGGACGCCCCTCCTGTCGTCAAAGTGGTTGACGTTGAAGCAGAGGTCGGCGGGAGCGCTGTAGGGGACGGCTTCGGTCTTCCTGAACTGGATGACCCCGCCCCCGGCCAGCTTTTCGAGGCCGAGAAGGCTTAAAAATTCAGCGTTCAGGGGGATATAGGCGGAGCCCGCCACGATGCAGACCGGATCGCTCAGCTGATAGTTGTTGATGTGGCGGCCGTCCACGTAGATGTCCTTGAAGAGATAGTTCAGGGACTTCTCTTCCGAGGCGGCGAAGACGGGCGCGGCGGCTGACAGGATCAGGACCGCGGCGAGCAGCGCGGCGGCGATCCCCGATATGGCGGAGCCGGGGCTCCTTTTTTCAAATGATCTTTCTGTACACATAGGAAAGACAGTATATCACAAACATCCCGCGCTTGCAAAGCCTTTAGATCCTAAGGTCCGCGGGGAGCACAGGCCCTGCGGGCGGGCCGCTGAGGAGGCGCGAAAACAGGATCCGAAAGAGGCTCCGGCGCAAAATACATGTTCACCTCCGCGTGAAAAGATGTTACAATACATTGTTGTTGTTTGCGCGTCCGGGATA
>JAEENW010000064.1 GCA_016283945.1 Bacillota bacterium | reverse complement strand
ATGCTTGAGCAGTAGTACCGCTGCGCGAGGACTAAGCGCGAGCGGTCCGCCGAGGATGCCGCGAGATGAGCTCTCGGTCATGCCCCGGCAGCGGGAGTGTGTCTGCGTTGGAAGCGCAGAGCGTTATAAAAGCGCCGGGCTTTAAGGCTCAGCGCTTTGCATGCGATCGGCCCGCGGCAGGACCCGTCCGCGATCTGCTGCGAGGGTCCGTCCGGAGATCCCTATTTCTTCTTTTTCAGCTTCCCGCGCAGATACACCGCGGCGATGCACATCCACGCCACCGCGAGCCCGCCGAGCAGGTTCTTCGCGGTCTGGGGCAGGGGGCCGAGCTCGGTCTTGCCGCCGCCCACGGTGCCGGTGCTGCTGAGCCTGTAGAGCGAGGTTATGTCGGAGTAGAGCTTGGTCATGTAGGCTTCGTCTATGGTCTCGTTCCTCCTCGAGGACTTGGTCACGTTCTCTATCATCTGCCCGGCGGCGTCCCTCAGAGAGGCGGAGCCGTTGAAGACGGGGGTCGTGAAGGTGTTAGCGGTGTTCTCGATGAGGAGCTTGGTCGCCTCGATCTTGACGCCGTAGTGGAGCTGGTCGTCCTCGCCGCCGCGGCTGAGGTAGTCCTTGTATTCAGCCGTTCCCTGCGCCTTGAGCGTCACGGGGACGTAGCCTTCTGTCTCGGCGTAGGCGATCTGCACCTCGTTGGTCAGCAGGTACTGCGTGAAGAGCCAGGAGGCGAGCACCTCGCCCGGATCCTTCTTGTTGAACACGCAGACCGACGGGCCCTGGGAGATCATCTGCGGATGGGCGGCGTCGAACTGGGGCACCGTCATGACCGCGGTCTCGAAGCGCACCAGCTTGTCCGGGCTGATGTCCACGAGCGGCGCGTCGGAGCCCATCCAGGTCGAGCCCGCGGTGGAGTCGACCGCGAAGATGCACTGCCCCGCGTTGAGGAAGTTCGCGGGATAGCTGGAGATCTTGAAGGTCGAGAAGGCCTGGGTCTTCGCGTGCTTCGCGATCTCGTAGAGCAGCTCTTTGGTGGTGTCATTGAAGATCTTCACCTCGCCGGCGTCGGTGGAGTAGCCAGCTCCCTTCTGGCGGAGCATCTGTATCATCATGTTGTCCGTGGACTTGTAGATGAAGGGTATCATGACCTTCTGTCCGTTGACGAGGAAGTTGCCGTCCGCGTCCTTCTTCATCGCGGCTTCGGAGACCTCGAAGACGAAGTCCCAGCTGAGGGTCTCGGGAAGCTCGTAGCCCAGGGCTTCGACGTAGGTCTTGTTGACGTAGCAGGCCTCCGTGGAGCGCATGTAGGGCAGGGCGTAGTGCACGCCGGAGATGACGCACTCGCTCAGGAACTCGGGGACGATCTCGGAGAGCTCGGGCCCGTCGAAGCGCAGCTCGCTCCCGCCGAGGCCGTACTTCGCGTCGGCGAAGAGGCTGTCGAGTGGCACGACCGTGTCAGCTCCGGTCAGGTAGGTCGCGATGTGGTCCGGGTAGGTGATGCAGACGTTCGGCGTGGTATCCGTCGAGATGTTCGTGATGACGTCGTTGTAGATCCTGCCGTAGTCGGTGTAGAGGCGCATGTTGACCTTGATGTTGGGGTAGAGCGCCTCGAAGTCCCTTATGGCCTTCTCGTAGATGTTGGTCTGGGTCTTGTTCGTGTCGTTCTTGGCCCAGAAGGATATCTCGTAGTTCTTTTCCGTGTCGAAGCTCTCCGGAACGGCGAAGCCGGCGCGCTCGCCGGAGCCGTGGCAGGCAGTGAGGCTCAGAAGGCAGGCGAGAGCGAGGATGATGGCAGCAAGGCGCCTGACGGTCCGGGCACAGTTTCCTCCGGCTTGGGAGGCCGCGAGGCAGGAGCCCGGATGACCGGCTCCGCGGTATTCTTTCGCGAATATCTTCATCCCTTGGTACCTCCTCTCGAGACTCCCGCCATGATCTTCTTGTGGAAGATCAGGAAGATTATGATCAGCGGCACCGATATGACCACGACCGCGGCCATCATCGCGGGGATGTTCTCGCGGCCGAAGCCGTTCTCCCTTATCTCCTGGATCCCGTTGGAGACCAGGAAGTAGGCGGAGTCGTCGGTTATCAGCCTGGGCCATACGTAGGAGTTCCAGCACTCGATGACCTTGAGTATCACTATCGTGACTATGGTCGGCTGGCAGATCGGGATCATCACGCGGGTGAGGTACTTGAAGTCGGAGGTCCCGTCGACCTTGGCGGCCTTGTACAGCTCGTCGGGGATCTGCTCGAAGTTCTCCTTGAGCAGGTAGATGTAGAAGACCGATGTCACCGAGGGGAGTATGAGTCCGGTGAAGGTATTCCTCAGTCCGAGGTTGGTGATCGTGACGAAGTTCGTGATTATCACGAGCTCGTTGGGGATCATCATGAGGGAGAGGAAGGCTCCGAAGAGCAGGTTCTTCCCCTTGAAGTTGAGCCTCGCGAAGGCGAAGGCGGCCAGCACCGCCACGACAAGCATTATCGCGGTCGTGATCAGCGTGAATATCAGGGTGTTTCCGAAGTACCTGGCCAGCGGCACCGCCGTGAAGGCGTCGCGGTAGTTCTGCGTCGTCGGGTTCGTGGCGTAGAACTTGGGAACGTACTCGGAGTTGTAGGAGCCGTAGCTCTTGAAGGAGGTCAGCACCATCCAGTAGAAGGGGAAGAGCACCATGAATCCCCAGACCGTGAGGAAGAAATAGGTCAGGACCTTGACGATGCGCCTTCTCCTGCGGGAGGCTTCCTCTATCTTTCTGTAATCGATCGCGGTATCCATGAAAGCCTCCTAGAAGTTGTCCGAATTGCTGCTCGCGAGCAGGTTGACGCAGGTGATAGTGAGCACTATCGCGAAGAGTATCAGCGCCGCCGCCGAGGCGAAGGAGGGATATCCTCCGCTGTTGCCGTAGAGCATGTCGTAGACGTAGCCCACGATGGTGTTCATGCCCGCGGCGTTGAGGTCGGTGCCGAAGATCGCGACCACGTCGCTGTAGGCCTTGAAGGCCCCGATGAAGCCCGTGATCACCAGGTAGAAGATCATGGGAGCGATCATCGGGAGAGTGATCTTGGTGAAGATCCTCAGCGGCGGGGTCCCGTCGACCCTCGCGGCGTTGTAGTAGTCCTGGTTGACCGAGGCGAGGGCGCTGGTAAGTATCAGTATCTTGAAGGGCATCACGACCCATACGGTGTAGAAGCACATGACGAACATCTTGGCCCAGTAGGGACCGTCGATGAAGTCGACCGCGCTGCCGCCGAAGGCCGTTATGAGCAGGTTGATGAGGCCGTCGGAGTAGGCGGTCTTCTTGAACAGTATCATGAAGACGAGGCCCACGGCGAGGGTGTTGGTCACGTAGGGCAGGAAGAACACGGTCTGGTAGAGCTCCTTGAGCCTCTTGATCGAGTTCAGGCCCAGCGAGATCAGCAGGGCTATCCCGGTCGAGAGCGGAACGGTGATTATTACCAGTATGAAGGTGTTCTTGACGGCCTGCATGAAGTAGGGGTCGCGCAGGACGTAGCCGTAGTTGTAGAGGCCGGTCCCGAAGTAGCTCTGGGAGGCGAAGTTGTAGCCCTCCTCGAAGGAGTAGATGAATACATCCACGAGGGGGTAGACCATGAAGGCCCCCAGGAAGAGCATGGCCGGGAGCAGGTACAGCCAGGCCTTGCGGTTGTTCTTTTCGAGCATGGGCTAAGCCTCCTCTCCTTCAGCGGCGGCCTGAGCGTCGAGGGACCTGCGGATCTCGTCCTCGCTGATGTAGATCCTCTCGCCGCTCGCGGCGTCGAAAACGTGGGTCTTGTAGGGCTTGAGCGAGAAGCGCACCTCGGGGGCGTTCCTGTCGATCCTGATCTCGGAGCTGATGATGGCGCGGACCGTGTCGCTCTGGCAGGAGGGGTCGCTCGCGATGATGCTGGTGTCCCTGCCCATGACCTCGACTCCCCTGAGCGCGCAGCACAGCGGCCCGTTTTCATCCGGGATGAAGCCCTCCGGCCTCACGCCGACGAAGACCTCGCGGTCGGGCTGCCCCTCGGCGGGGAGCACCGCGTCGTCCCCTATGAAGAGCTTTCCGCCCTCGATCTTTCCGGTGAAGACGTTGATCGCGGGGGTCCCGAGGAACTTGGCGACGAAGAGGTTGACCGGGTCGTCGTAGACGTCCTGGGGGTGCCCGATCTGCTGCACGACTCCGGCTTCCATCACGACTATCATGTCGGTGATGCTCATGGCCTCCTCCTGGTCGTGAGTGACGAAGATTGTCGTGATCCCGGTCTCCTGCTGTATCCTGCGTATCTCCTCGCGGGTCTGCAGGCGCAGCCTCGCGTCGAGGTTGGAGAGCGGCTCGTCGAGGAGCAGCACGCGCGGCATCTTGACGAGGGCGCGGGCTATGGCGACTCTCTGCTGCTGGCCGCCCGACATCTCGCCGGGCTTCCTGTCCATCAGCCCGTCGATCTGCACGAGCTTCGCCGCCTCGAGGGCGCGCTTTTCCATCTCTGGCTTGCTGAGCTTGGCGGCCCCCTTGAAGTTCTCGAGGGGGAACATTATGTTCTGCCTGACGGTCATGTGCGGGTAGAGCGCATAGTTCTGGAAGACGAGGCCTACTCCGCGGTTCTCGGGCGGGAGGTCGGTGACGTCGTCGTCCCCGAACCATATCTTCCCGCTGGTGGGAGCCTCGAGCCCGCTGATGAGGTTGAGGGTCGTGGACTTGCCGCAGCCCGAGGGGCCGAGCAGGCCGATGAGCTTGCCGTCGGGGATCTCGAAGCAGAAATCGTTGACGGCTATGACGTCCTCAGGCTGCTTCTTGTTCCTGCTCGGGAATCTCTTTGTGAGGTGGTCGAGTACTACTTTCATTGTATGCCTCTCATTCTTTTATAACGATGCGCCCGCTGACGCGGCCGCCGAGCTTTCTGTGCGATCCCAGGTACTCCTCCAGCACGTCGAAGCACGAGGTCGAGACCACCATGGGCTTGCGGTTCTTGGCGATCTCCTCGGCGGGTATCCCGAGGTTCTCCTCCATGGTCTCGTAGTGATAGCCCTGGAAGCCTACGCTGTAGAGTTTTTCGTCCTCGAGGGGCTTGCCCTTGAAGTCAAAGCGGATAAGGCGGTTCTCGCTCTTTGACCACTCGATCTCCACGCCCCTGCTCATCTGATAGAACTCGCAGTGTATGCCTGTCCAGATCTCGGGCCTTAGCATGTGCGCCGCCATGCGCTTGAGCTGGGCTCCGCTGGCCAGCACCACGTAGGCGGGATCGTCGAAGGGGAAGATCTCCATGAGGTCCTGGTGCGTCACTATCGGCCCGAGCTCGGGCTTTCTGATGCTCCCCGACGCCATGAAGAACATGTCGGTCCCGAAGCTGTTCCTCATCGCGTCCGCGAAGAGGTCTCCGAGCTCGGTCTCCTCCAGCTTGCCCGGGTGGGTGAGCTTTCTGGAGAGCCTCGTCACGACGCGGCTGTACTTGGCGTCGGTCTGGCTGCGGAAGTGGTCGAGCAGGCTCTCGAGATCAAGATCCCTCGGGCAGCTCCCGCTCTCTATGGGCACTAACTGCCAGCTGTAGTCCGCTATGCTGTTGCTGTCCGTGTCTATGGTGATGTCGAAGCGTCCTATGCGGTCCGTCCCCATGCCCACCTGCACTATCGGGATCCCGTTGACGACGAGAGGCTCCGGCGTGACGGTGTGCGAGTGGCCTCCGATGATGAGGTCCACGCCCCAGGCCGGGTCGAGCTGCGCCGCGAGGAGCTTGTCCTCCTCTATCCCTATGTGGGTCATGAGCACCGTGAAGTCTATGTCCATCGCGTTGTAGGAGTTGCATATCCTTCCTATCTCGGCCGCGGGATCGGTGATGTCGAGGAAGCTGCTTATGAGGCCGCCGTCTTTGATGCTCGGGAGCACCTCCTTCGTGAGTATCCCGATGAAGAGTATCTTCATCCCGTCGATCTCGATTATGCGGAAGGGCTCGAAGAGGCTCGCGTCGTTGCTCTTGATCCTGAAGTTTGAGCAGATGATGGGGAAGCTCGCGCACTTTTCTATGAACATCAGGTGCGTGAGCCCGTAGTCGACCTCGTGGTTGCCCAGGGAGACCACGTCGGGCGAGATCAGGTTCATGAGCTCTATGGTCGAGAGCCCCTGGTACTCGCTGTCGATTATCGATCCCCTGAACATGTCGCCCGCGATGACGAAGAGCGTGTTCGGCTCCTCGGAGCGGACCTTGTTCACGTAGCCGGAGAGCATCGATATGCCTCCGACCTTCTTCCCGTCCTCCTCGTCCTCGAGGAAGTCTCCGTGAAGGTCGTTGGTGTGCAGAAGGGTGAGTTTTTTCAGTTCAGGCATGGCGTCCTCCCTGAATAGCCGCGCCCGGAAAGGGCGCTTTTTTACAAAATTTCTTCATTGTATTTTATCACAGTTTTAGTTAGAATAACCGAGTATGAAAGAAAAGCTGAGAGATTTGGCGGCGGCCTTCCTGGCCGTCAGGATATTCAGACAGATAATCACCGCGTCGATATGCAAGGTAGTCGACGTGGGTCTTTTCTATGTCTTCGACGGCATGTCGGGGATGCTTGAGACCGTGTGGCTGCAGGTGCTCTTCGCGACCGTGCTCGCGAGGATCCCCAGCGCGGTGCTCAACTACTTCCTCAACAGGCGCTTCGTCTTCGAGAGCGACGCGGCCGTCGGGAGCTCCTTCGCGAAGTTCATCGGAGTCGCGGCGGTGCAGCTCTTCCTGTCATGGTTCGGGACCGCTTCCCTGAGCGAGCTCTTCAGTGCGACAGGGCTCTTCAGGACCGGGATCAAGCTCGCCGTCGACGTGGCGCTCTTCTTCGTGAGCTACCTCGTCCAGAAGCTCTGGGTCTTCAAGGGAGATGAACAGAATGAATAGAAACGACCGCATGGCGATGATGGCGGAACTTCCCGTCCCGGAGGTGCTCGTGAAGATGAGCCTTCCGATGATGATAAGCTTCTTCATCCAGGCCATGTACAACATAGTGGACTCGATGTTCGTGGCGAGGATCTCCGAGAACGCCCTCACCGCGGTATCGCTGGCCTTCCCCATGCAGCAGATCGTCACTGCGATAGGCGTCGGCCTCTCGACGGGCGTCTCGGCTGTGTGGTCGAGGTTCATGGGGCAGGGCAGGAAGGACAGGGCTTCCGCAGTCATCCGCACGATGACCGCGATGAGCCTGATGTTCACCGCGCTCTTCATAATCCTTGGCCTCTTCGCGTCCGGTCCGCTCTACAGGGCTCAGACGAGCGTTGCCGAGATCGCAGAGATGGGCACGGTCTATCTCATGATCAACTGGGTCCTCTCCTGCGGTTCCATCTTCAGCAAGTACTACGAGAAGCTGCTCGTCTCCTCGGGCAGGGCGACCCTGTCCATGCTCTCGATGGCGTCGGGCGCGGTCTTCAACCTCATATTCGACCCGCTGCTGATCTTTGGGCTCGGGCCCTTCCCCGCGATGGGCATAGCAGGAGCCGCTATCGCGACCGTGGGAGGGCAGATCTTCTCCGCGCTCATCGCGATAGCCCTCAACATGAAGTACAACGACGCGGTGAGGCGCGACATGCTGGTCCCGTCCTTCAGCTTCAGCGCCGCCAGGGACATCTTCAGCGTCGGCCTGCCGTCGATAATCACCATGGGGCTCTCGTCGCTGACGAGCTTTTCGATCAACCAGATCCTGCTCGGCTACTCCACCACCGCGACGGCTGTCTACGGGGTCTGGATGAAGCTCCAGAACTTCTGCTACATGCCCTCGTTCGGCCTCAACAACGGCATGGTGCCCATACTCTCCTACAACTACGGCACCGGCCGCATAGACCGCGTAAAGGAGACCATGAAGATCGCCGTGACCGCGATCGCCGCGCTCATGCTGACGCTGCTGGTGATCTTTGAGATCATACCCGGCGTCATACTGACCATGTTCAACGCCGGCGAGCAGATGAGGGAGATCGGAATGGTCTGCCTCAGGGCCTGCGTCGTCTCGCTCCCCTTCGGAGCCGTGACCATGATCAGGTCCACCAGCATGCAGGCGCTCGAGCACGCCCGCTATTCGCTCGTCATCAACATGCTTAGGCAGTGCGTCCTCCTGATCGGGAGCTTCGCGCTGATCTCCGCTGTGACCGGAGACATACGCTTCATCTGGTTCGCCGTTCCCCTGACCGAGATCGTCACCTTCGCCGTTAGCACCGCGCTTTACGGGAGGTTCAAGAGGGATCTCGGGATAGCTTAGTCTTTTTCGCGAGATGGACATCGACATTCTTCTCTTTCTGCAGGGCATCAGGGAGGCCATGCCGGGCTGGCTGGTCTTCGCCCTTGCCGAGTTCTCAGACATAGTCGTCAACCCCGCCGTTTACGTGGTGCTCGCGGGGGTATACTGGTGCCGCGACAAGAGGCTGGGCAGCCTGCTCTCGCTGAACATAATCGCGGGAGTCGGGATCAACCAGCTGCTCAAGAATACCTTCTGCGTCTACAGGCCCTGGGTGAGGGATCCGAGGGTCGTCCCGGCCGCCGAGGCGGTCGGAGAGGCCACTGGCTACTCCTTCCCGAGCGGGCACACGGTGCAGGGCACCGCGCAGTTCGGCACCCTGGCCGGCTGGTTCGACGGGGAGGACAGGCCGCTTAAGCCCCGCAGGGGGCTTCGAGTTTTCTTCGGCACGCTGCCGTTCCTCATAGGCTTTTCGAGGAACCTCCTCGGCGTGCACACCCCGCAGGACGTTCTCGCGGGCCTCGCGATAGGACTGCTTACGATCTGGCTGGGCAGGAGGCTGCTCGTCTGGCTCGACGCGAGGGAGAGGAACGACCTGGTCTTCGCCGGCGCCTGCTGCGCGATCTCCGCCGCCATGCTCGCTTACATAAGCCTCAAGAGCTATCCGGTGGACCTGGCGGCAGACGGGAGCCTGCTCGTCGATCCAAGGCTCATGATGAACGACTGCTACTCCGCGGCGGGAACGCTCGCCGGCTTCTCTCTGGGCTTCGCCTGGGAGAGGCACAGGGTGCGCTTCGCTCAGAAGGCTCCGACGCCCGCGCTCGCGCGCTTCAGATTCCTCGGAGGGGGCTCCGGAATGATGCTGCTCTTCCTCGGAGCGAGGCCGGCGCTCTACGCGGCGCTCGGACCGCACTTCGGACGCTTCGCTGCCTACGGGCTGCTCTTCATATTCGCCATAGCGATCTGGCCCGCGGTGTTCACCGCGTATGAGAGAAAGGCCGCTTCTCTGTACTGAGAGGCGGCTTTGCGCTATAATGGACACATATAGTGAGTACGGGACCGCGCCGCCTTTTCCGCCCGAAGCGGGGCGCGGCAGGGATCCTTTGCGGGGCGCCCTGAGGGCGCCGGAGTGCGCCTTCGCGGCGCGGAAAGGAACACAGCCATGATCAGGGAGAGCACGAGGGAGATCCTCAGGTACGTCAGCGGAGACAGAGCCTTCGACACGGTCGCCGAGGTCTCGGCCTATCACCGCATCCAGGCCTCGACAGGCTACAGAGCCGCCGCGCAGCACCTCAAGGAGAAGCTGGACCGCATGGGGCTCGGCGGAAAGATACTTTCGTTTGAGGCCACCGAGGGCGGCTTCTGGGACACCTACCCCTCCTTCGCCGAGTGGGACATAAAGGGCGCCTGGTGCGACCTCGTATACCCGCACGAGGAGAGGCTCGCGGACTTTGACGCCTGCGCCATCTCCGTCATACAGAAGAGCGCTCCGGCGGACTACAGCGATGAGCCGCTTCCCGTGGTATTCCTGGACAGGGGACCGGACGAGAAGGCCTACAGGGGCCTGGATCTGGAGGGAAAGATCGCCTTCTATCAGGGCAACGTCGACGATATCTACGGCTGGGCCGTGGAGAAGAGGGGAGCCGTGGGACTGCTCACCGACTTCGTTCTTCAGGACCCCTTCGTGAGGGAGCGCCACGACCAGTCCGACACCCGCCGCTACACCTCGTTCTGGTGGAAGCCCGGCCAGAAGAAGGCCTTCGGCTTCGTGCTCAGCCCGAGGCAGGGCGACAAGTTCGCCGACCTCTGCAGGGAGCTCGCGAAGAAGGGCGACTGCTCGAAGATCTGCTGCAAAGTAGATTCCAGCATCTACGACGGCTTCATAGAGGACGTCGAGTGCTTTATCCCCGGCGAGACCGACGAGGAGATACTGCTCACCGGTCACCTCTGCCACCCCAGATCCTCCGCCAACGACAACGCCAGCGGCTGCGGAGCCACTATCGAGGCGATGAAGACCATCAAGGACCTCACAGCGCGCGGCAAGCTCGCCCCGCTGAAGCGCGGCATAAGGCTGCTGCTCATCCCCGAGTTCTCCGGCACCTACGCCTATCTCGCGAAGTATCCCGAGAAGGCGAAGAAGATAAAGGCCGCCTTCAACCTCGACATGGTCGGGGCGAGACAGGACCGCGGCTACGGCCCGATAACCATCACCGACCTTCCGCTCGCCATGCGCTCCTTCGTAGGAGACGCCGCTGCGGTGGTGCTCGACGAGATCAAGCGCCAGGTAGTGGGTATGGGTCCCGAGTCCTACTGCCCGATGTTCAACAGCCACCAGACCTCCTTCACGGGCGGAAGCGACCACGTCGTGTGGTCCGACCCCTGCGTCGGAGTCCCGTGCCTCATGCTCGGACAGTGGCCGGACAAGTACTACCACACCAGCACCGACACGCTCGACAAGGTCGATCCGTACATACTCTCCCGCTCGGCCGCGCTCGCCGCGTCCTACGCCTACGGCCTCGCGAACCTCAGCGAGGAGGACGTCCCCGTCATCTGCGAGACCGGGCTCGCGAGGGCAGCGTCCTACATCTCCGAGCTCAGGACTCTGGCGGCGGACGGCAAG
>JAEENW010000063.1 GCA_016283945.1 Bacillota bacterium | reverse complement strand
AGCACTCCCGCTATGGCGACCCTGCGCTTCTGGCCTCCGGAGAGGTCGAAGGGCGAGCGCTCCATGTAGTCCTCTCCCTCTATTCCAACGAGGGCGAGCGCCTCGCGTGCGCGCTTTTCTGCCTCATCCGGGCCGGCGCCGAGGTTCTTCGGGCCGAACATGACGTCCCTGAGTATGGTCTCCTCGAAGAGCTGGTATTCGGGGTACTGAAAGACGAGGCCTATCCTGCGCCTCATCGCGCGGGAAGCCTCCGACTTCTCGGCGGCGTCGATCCCGTCGAGCAGCACCCTGCCCGAGCTGGGCTTGAGCAGCCCGTTTATGTGCTGGATGAGCGTGGACTTGCCGGAGCCGGTGTGCCCTATGAGCGCCGCGAACTCTCCCTGCTCCAGGGTGAAGCTCACGTCTTCCAGGGCGCGGCTCTCGAAGGGAAGCCCCTCGCTGTATATGTGCGTCAGATTTTCTACTTTAAGCTGCATAGCGCCTCCGCGAGCTCTTCCTCGCTGAGTATGTCCTCGGGGAGCTTCAGACCGTCCTCCCTGAGCCTCCTGGCGAGCTCCACGGCGAACGGGAGCTCGAGCTTCATGTCATGGAGCCTCGCGCTCATGGAGAATATCTCCCTGGGCGTGCCGTCCGCGTCGACCCTTCCGTCCCGAAGGACGACGATGCGGTCGGCCCTCGCGGCCTCCTCCATGAAGTGGGTGATGAGTATGACGGTCTTGCCGCTGTCGTGCAGCTCCTCGATGATCTTCATGATCTCGCCGCGCCCTCTGGGATCGAGCATCGCGGTGGGCTCATCGAAGACCATGACGTCGGGCTGCATGGCGAGCACCCCGGCGATCGCGATCCTCTGCTTCTGGCCGCCGGAGAGATTGTGCGGGGCGTGTTTCTCGAAGCCTGTCATGCCGACCGCCGCGAGAGCGCCGTCGACGCGCCTTCTGATCTCCTCGGAGGGCACGCCTATGTTCTCGGGCCCGAAGGCCACGTCGTCCTCGACCACGGCCGAGACGAGCTGGTTGTCCGGGTTCTGGAAGACCATGCCCACGGTGCGGCGTATGTCCCAGAGCAGGGCGTCGTCTGCCGTATCCATCCCCTCGGCGAGCACGCGGCCCTTCTGAGGGAGCAGGAGGGCGTTGAGCTGCTTGGCGAAGGTCGACTTGCCCGAGCCGTTCGGTCCCACGACCGCGACGAAGCTGCCGCGTTCGATCTCGAGGCTGATGCCCTTCAGCACCTGCTGCCCCTCGTCGCTCTCGTCGTAAGAGAAATATATATCCTGTACGGAGATTATGCTGTCCATATAACCTGTTTACAAAGCGCAAAATGATAGCATATTATATATGAGATGCGGTTCCCGCGCAAGTGCTGGGGGCCGGACACGCCGGCGCGGGACTCCAACAAAAAATGTTTCCCCGACGCGCGCTTGTTCATGCAAATCACACATAATAAAGATATAATGTGCGGGTAACACGGACATATAAGGAGGCTCTATGGCCCTTAAAGGAAAGAAAAAGTGGATAGCGATAGGAGCGGCGGCCCTCGCCCTGCTCATCGTGCCCAGGCTCGCCCGGGGCGGCTCATCCAAGAATATCGGCCCGGTATACACTCAGGAGCACCCCGAGGAGCGCGAGCTCACCAAGTACCTGAGCGGAAGCGGCATGCTCAAGCCGGCCAACTCCTACACCGTCACCACGCTCATCGAGGGAGACGTGCTCTCAGCCGACTTCGAGGAGGGCGACATGGTCGAAAAGGACGACGTCCTCTACACCATCGACAGCTCCGACATCTCCAACAGCCTCGAGCGCGCGGGGCTCACCCTCAGCCAGGCGCAGAGGAACTACTCCAACGCCGCCGACCTCAGGAACGTGAAGGCTCCCGGCGCGGGAACGGTCTACAGCATAGCCGTCAGCGCGGGCGACAGCGTTTCCGCAGGCCAGGTGCTCGCGGTAGTGCGCGACAGCTCAGTCATGAGCGTCAAGCTGCCCTTCCAGGCGGACGACGCCGCTGACTTTTACGTGGGACAGAGCGCCGACGTGTCGCTCCCGACCTCGTTCACCGTGCTCACGGGCAGGATCGCAGAGATCTCCGGCTCCGACAACATCGGAAGCGGCGGCGGAGTCTTCAGGAACGTCACCATAGAGCTCGACAATCCCAGGGCTCTCACCCCCGGCCAGCCCGCTTCTGCCACTGTCGCGGGCAAGTCCTGCGCGCAGAGCGGCCTGCTCGAGTGCAGGTACCAGGCGAACGTGTACGCCCCGGCCTCCGGAGAGGTCACCGCGATCAAGGCCCCCGAGGGAAGCGCCGTCAGCAAGGATCAGGTGATACTCACCCTCGGCGGCAAGGCACTCGACGACCAGGTCAAGGCGGCCTCCGACAACCTCCGCAGCGCCCAGCTCACCATGGGCAGCGCCAGGGACCAGCTCGACAACTACACCGTCAAGTCCCCCATCAAGGGCACCATAGTCGACAAGCAGTACAAGAAGGGAGACACCGTCTCCGCGGGCAAGATACTCTGCACCATATACGACCTCAGCTACCTCGAGATGACGCTGAGCGTCGACGAGCTCGACATACGCTTCGTCGAGGTCGGCCAGCCCGTTTCGGTCACCGCCGACGCGGCTCCCGACGCGGTCTACACCGGCATAGTCACCAAGGTCTCCGTCGCGGGCACCAGCTCGGGCAACACCACGATATATCCGGTCACCGTCAGGATCGAGGAGACCGAAGGCCTGCTCCCCGGCATGAACGCCGACGCAGAGATCACCGTCGCCACGATCGAGAGCGCGCTCTCCGTGCCCAACGCCGCCGTTTCCCGCGGCAATGTCGTGCTCGTGACCAAGGATTCCCCCTCCGCTGTCAACGCGCTCACCACTGAGGCCCCCGAAGGCTACGTCTTCGTGCCCGTGGTAACGGGCATCAGCAGCGACACCCACGTGCAGATCATCTCCGGCCTCACCGCCGAGGACACCGTAGGCTACATTCCCGAATCGACAGCCTCCGACGACCTATTCACCATCATGATGAACGGCGGAAGGCGCAGCTAACGGGGAGGCGAGCATGGGAGCCCTCATAGAGTTTCAGGAGGTCTGCAAGTACTACTACATGGGCGACACGACCGTGAAGGCCGCGGACCACATATCGATGAAGATCGAGCGGGGAGAGTTCGTCGCGATAGTCGGCCAGTCCGGCTCCGGCAAATCGACCTGCATGAACATAATAGGCTGCCTCGACGTGCCGACCGCCGGGACCTATCTCCTGGGCGGCCGCGACGTGGGCAAGATGAACAAGAACGAGCTCGCCGAGATCCGCAACGAGATGCTCGGCTTCATATTCCAGCAGTACAATCTCCTCCCGCGCCTCGACCTGATCGAGAACGTCGAGATCCCCCTGATGTACAAGGGAGTCCCGAAGGCTGAGAGGAGAAAGCGCGCCCAGGAGGTGCTCGAGCAGGTCGGCCTCGGCGACAAGCTGAAGTCGAAGCCCAACGAGCTCTCCGGAGGCCAGCAGCAGAGAGTATCGATCGCCAGAGCCCTGGTCGGCAAGCCCGCCGTGATACTCGCGGACGAGCCCACGGGAGCGCTCGACTCGCACACCAGCCGCGAGGTGCTCTCGATACTGCAGCAGCTGCACAGGGACGGCAACACCGTCGTGCTCATCACGCACGACAACTCCATCGCGATGCGCGCCGAGAGGATCATCAGGCTCGAGGACGGACAGGTCGTCTACGACGGCGACTCAAAGTCGCCCGACGCCCTGGTCCAGGCCCACATCCCGGAGGATGAAGAAGAGGAGAAATGAGTTACTTCGAGACGCTTACGCTCGCGCTGAGAAACATCTCCGGCAGCAAGATGAGGAGCTTCCTCACCATGCTGGGGATCATAATAGGCGTCACCGCGGTCATCGTAATAGTCGGCCTCGGCAACGGCATGGAGAACTACATGAGGGAGAGCTTCGCCTCCCTCGGTTCGAATTCGCTCAACGTCATCATCAACGGCCGCGGCAGCGCCCGCTCCGTCTCTATCGACGACATGTACGAGGTCGTCGCAAAGCACAGCGACGTGCTCGAGCAGATCAGCCCGGTCGCCTCTGTCTCCGGCGGGATCAAGACCGGCAACGAGGCTCACCGCTCCACCAGCGTCACCGGCGTGAGCGAGGACTACCTCGACATGAAGGACTTCCACATCGCGGCCGGCCGCGGGATCAGCTACATGGACATCGAGGACCGCAAGCACGTCTGCGTCATAGGCGACTTCGTCAACGACCAATACTACGAGGGGCACGGGCTCGGCGACACCGTCCGCATCCGCGGCGCCAAGTTCACTATAGTCGGCATACTCGAGAGCGAGACCGAGGACACCTACGTCGGCAACACCGACGACGTGGTCTTCATGCCCTACTCGACCGCCTCGCGCGTCAACGGCTACGGCACGATCTACAACTACAACATAACCATGCATGACGAGTCACAGGCCGCGCTGGCCAAGCAGGTCATCGAGGACGCGCTCTTCGAGATATTCGCGGACTCCGATGCCTACAACGTCATCAGCATGACCGAGATCCTCGACTTCATGACGACCATGCTCAACGTGGTCATCACCGTGCTCGCGATCATAGCGGCTATCTCCCTGCTCGTGGGCGGCGTCGGCATCATGAACATCATGCTCGTCTCCGTGACCGAGCGCACGAGGGAGATTGGCATACGCAAGGCCCTCGGCGCCAAGGAGAGCGTCATCATGCGCCAGTTCGTGATGGAGGCAGCCGTGACCTCCGCGCTCGGCGGGACTATCGGCATACTGCTCGGCTACATGCTCTCCTCGGTCGCGACGAAGATCATCCAGATCGCGCTCGACCCGATGCTCGCCGTCACCCCCTCATGGGACTCCGTGCTCATGGCCTTCGGGGTCTCCGCGGGCATAGGAGTGCTCTTCGGATACCTCCCCGCGCGCAAGGCGGCGAGGCTCAACCCCATAGACGCGCTCAGGTACGAATAACAGGACCGCATATCAAAAGCGCCTGCCGCGGCAGGCGCTTTTTTATGTCCTTTTCTGCCGGAAGGCGCTCCCCCGGCTGCCGTTTACGCGCCGGCGGCTCTCCGTCCGTCTATGCCAGATCAGATGCCCTCACTATGCGCGCGAGCATCACGGTGCGCCCGTCGGCCGCATAGCCGCGTATCTCCAGGGCTCCCTTGCCCTCGCGGCGCTGGAAGAAGATAGTCTCGCCCTCCCTCGCCTGGCTGCGGTAGTGGAGCTCGAGCTCGCGTATGTCCATGGCCTCGGTCTCGTCGCAGGAGAAGGTCCCCATGAGCATCCAGAAGTAGCGCACGTTGTTCATGTGGTTCGCGCGGTCGATGTCGACGGAGGTGACTGTCCTCGAGCAGTACGGCTCACCCTCGAAGTCGTCGGAGATCCTGGCGAAGGGCGTGTCGAAGTTCGTCTCGTCGGTCAGGACCATGTCGGGCGGATAGATCTCGCCCGGAGGGGTCGGCCGCCCGGTCTCCTTGTCCAGCACCGCCCACTCGCTCTTGCCCAGGCAGATCGGGGTCCCGTCCCTGTGCTCAAGCCTGAAGTCCCTGTCGCAGCGCACGCGGCCCGTCTTTTCAGGCCAGGTGGTCGCGATCACGTCGTCCATGAGCCCCGCCCCGCCGGGAAAGCTGAAGCGGTGCTTGGTGACGACCCAGTAGCGCCCGCGCCTGGCGAGCGAGCCTATGCCGAAGTCGCACAGCTCGGTCTGGGCCGAAGCCGCATCCATGCACAGCTGTATGGCGGCGGGGATGCTGAGCCGCAGGTTGCGGTCGCACTCGCCCTGAAGGATCCTTCTCTCTATCGAATACTTGCTTTCCATTTGATCTCCATTATTCCCGTGATGATCGTAAATGACCGGCGTCCCTCTACCCGCG
This sequence comes from Bacillota bacterium, assembly GCA_016283945.1. Lineage (GTDB taxonomy): Bacteria > Bacillota > Clostridia > Peptostreptococcales > Anaerovoracaceae > RGIG2707. Next base: position 1,222 of record JAEENW010000063.1, on the reverse strand, counting down.
CAGTCCCTTGAGGCAGATGTCGGCGTAGGCGCAGTTCGCGCAGGCGGTCTGGCTGCTGCTTATCTTCGCCGGCCGCACGCTGAGCTCTCCCGCGGTGATGCCTCCGCAGATGCGGCTGAGCGATGAGGCGAGCGACGCCCTGAGCTCGTCCATCTCCTCGCGGGAGATGAGCCCCTTGCCCTTGTAGCCGCCGGTCTTGCTGTCGTAGGCCGCGTTGAAGACGGACGACCTGCCGCCCTCCGCGATGCTCCCGTCCACGAGCTCGACCAGGCCGGGCTCGTCAACGAGCACTCCGTCCATCCTCCAGCTGTCCTCGATGGCCGCCGCGAGCTTCTCGCTGATCTGCCCGCTGAGGAGCTCCGCAGAGCCCGCGCTTCCGGTCACGTCCTTGATCCTGAAGTAGAATACTCCGGCGGGCACCGAGTTCTCCCTGCTGCTCGCGCCCTCGAGGTAGGTCATGAGCTGAAGGCTCAGGCCGCTCTCGATCTTCTTTCTGTCGAAGCTCTGCGAGCCTGACTTGTAGTCTATCACATTTACATAGTCGCCGCGTTCGGTGCGCATGATGTCGACGCGGTCGATGCGGCCCTCGACGTAGACCTTGCCCGCGGCGGTCTCGACCTCGATGGCGGGGAACTTACGTCCGCGTCCGAAGCCGCTCTCGAAGTACATGTCGCTGACGCGGCCCGCCCTGACGTTCGCGACCATGCGCCTCGCGAAGGCGAGGCAGGTCCTGAGTATCCTGCCGCTCCTGTAATCCTCCGCGGCGCCGGCCCTGAGTATCTCGAAGCGGTTCTCCGCAATCTCGGACAGTATGCCGCTGAGCATATCCTTCAGCTGGCCGTCCGTCACCGTCATCCACAGCGACGCGGGGTCGGTCATAGCGATCCCCTCGGAGACGGCCTTCTCCGAGAGCCTCTTCGACAGCTCCATGACCGCCTCGTGGTGTATGCTTCCGACCGTGGCGTAGTCGATGTCGAAGCTGCGCTCCTCCTCCGGCCTCAGGCCGTAGCTCACGTAGTGCATGAAGGGGCAGCTGCTGAAGCGCTCGAGCTGGGAGGGGCTGAAGCTGAACTCTCCGTCGCCGCGCCTGTAGATCCTCGCGGCGAGCTGCGGGCCGAGGGCGGCACCGGGAGCGCCGTAGCTAAGAGCTCCCGCGATGTATCCCGCGCGCTCCGTGGTCTCGAGCAGCTCGTTGTAGGCGAACTTCAGGTCCTCCGACGCG
>JAEENW010000005.1 GCA_016283945.1 Bacillota bacterium | reverse complement strand
ACACCGAGGGATGCCAGTGGATGTTCAATGGCTATGAGGTGATCACGAACAACAATCCCGAACTGTTCAAGCATTACCTGTTCCTCCCGGACTACACCGAGTCGAAAACGTCGAAGGACGCCCTCCGTTCGGAGCTCGGCGTCTTCAAGGAGAGACTGGAGGCCTGGACCGGAAAGACCATCACGGACGCCGCGCTCGATCACGCGATCGAGGTCTATAACAAAAACCGCTTCCTGCTCCGTCAGATCTGCGAGCTGCGGCGCGCGGACCGTCCGGTCATCCTCGGGTCCGAATACATGAACATGATGCTCGCGGACCAGGTGATGGACAAGGAGGAGATGAACGGGATCCTGGAGGAGTTCATCCGGGAGCTCGAGCAGCGCGAGCCCTATAAGGACAGGATCCGCATCATGCTCATCGGCAGCGAAACGTGGAACAGCGAGCTGGAGGAACTGATCGAGAAATACGGCGGGAACGTCGTGATCGATGAACTGGACAACGGCACCTCCTATTTCTGGAACACCATCTTCCCGCAGAAGGACCGTCTGATGGCGATCGCACTCCGCTACCTCGGCAGGCCGCGCCAGCCGATCAAGGAGAGCAACTGGCGGAGACGTCCGGATCATATCGCGCAGATGGCGGAGGACTACTTTATCGACGGCGCGATCATCGCAAAGCAGATCTACTGCCATCCGCACGGCACGGACAACTACGCGGTCTGGAAGATCCTGAGAGAGCGGTATATTCCCTACCACTACTTTGAGCGGGACAATACGGTCCCGGAGGCCGAGACAGGCATGCGCATCGAGGCGTTCTTCAATATGCTGCGCCCGGGCCTGACGCGGCTTGTCGGTTGGCACAACAAGATTGATCTCTGAGGGGGTGCGACGAACAATGAAAAAAAGCCAGCTTTGGGAGACGAGACCGCTCGAATGTTGGGCACTTGCCAAGGAGATACGCCGCTCGTATGACGGCGCGATCGCCGACAAGGATAAGGTGCTTGGCCAGGGCATGAGCAGCTTCACGCTGGACTGGGCACGCGCGTTTGAAGCGATCCGTATCGTTGAGGACAACCCTGTCGGAGCGATGATGGCGGCGCAGGATCAGCCGTTTGCCAGAAAGGCAAGACTTGCCTGCGAGGTGCGCGGCTGGGGCCGCGAGATCTGCGGTTACCACGGAAACTGCTGGGGCGCCCAGTTCCTCGGCCATACGGGCGACGGGAAGCCCTTCCCCAAGCGCTACTTCACCGTCCCGTTCCCGTGCGTGTGCGATTCGCACATCAAGCGCGGCCAGCAGTGCCGCGATCTGGAGCCGATCCCGCGGTGGACGACGGACTTCACGATGTACATCGGGGAGCACGACGAGGAGCGGGAAAAGGCGCTGCTTCAGCACCGCAACTACAACATGCTGAAGATGCTCAACGAGATGGAGGTCGTGTTCGGACAGAAGCTCGACGAAGAACTGCTGTTCGATATGGCAAAGCATTACTCCGCCATCGACAAGGCCCGCACGGACATCGTCTACTACATGTCCTACAAGCCGACGCCGATCTCCGTAAAAGACATGTACTCCTTCTTCCAGCTCAGACCGTCGCCGAAGTACGGGCCGGAGGCGCTCGCAAACTTCTGGACGACCCTGCGCGACGAGGTGAAGTACCGCGCGGAGCATCAGATCGCCGCCGTCGGGAACGAGAGGTTCCGCTGGCTGGAGGCCCATCCGCCTTCCTGGCACTTCCTGAAGTACTACCGCTATATGGAGCGTTACGGCGCGGTCTGCCTCGGCTAGCAGTACTCCAATCTGCAGGAGATGAAGGTCAACGACGATGGGACCTACGAATTCCGCAGCTATACGGAGCCGTCCTACTCGCCGGATATGGAGCTGACCACGCGCGAGGATCTGGTCCGCTTCATGGTCACGCCGGACGCCCGGTCCCCGCGGCACTGGAAGATCGAGGAATACATCGAGCCCTACAAGCTCAACGACATGATGAGGATCTACAAATGCGACGGCGCGTTCCTGGGCGTCTGGCGGAGCGGCGTCGGCTGCACGCTGACGCGGAAAGAGCAGGCGATGCGGCTGCGCGACGAGGGTTACAGCGTCATGATCTATGAGGGGTCCCAGCCCGGCGACCGCAACGACCTCGATGAAAAGCGGATGCTGGAGCAGTTGGACACCTGGATGGAGAGTCTGGGCCTCGAGATGCTGGACGATGAATAGGAGGGGCGAAGATGATTTATGCCGGAATTGATGCTGGTATCCTGAATACCAAGGTCGTCATCACGGACGGTGAGAAGGGCCTCGGGAAGGCAGTCGGCTCCACGGGCGGCATGGACCGGCCGGAGCAGATCACAGAGGTTTATCAGACCGCGCTGAAAAACGCGGGCGTCACGGAGCAGCAGATCGAAAAAGTCGTGGCGACCGGAAAGGCCAAGTTTGACGTCCCGTTTCCGCACAAGGTGTACACGGAAACGGTTTCCACCGCAAGGGCGGCGCAGTTCTTCTTCCCGGAGGCGACCGGCGCGATGAGCGTCGGCGCGGACGAGGCGCTCGCGCTGAAGCTGGGTGAGAAGCGTCTGGTCGAGGAGTTCGTCCTCAACCAGAAGTGTTCCGCGGGGATCGGGACCTTCCTTCACTATCTCGGACAGCGCCTCGGCATGACGGAGGAACAGATCTCCGCGGCCGACGATCCCGGTCCCTGCAGGCTGAACGAAGGGTGTATGGTCTTTTCCGAGCTCGATGCGATCAGCCTGCTGAACGACGGGGCGTCGAGGGAGCAGGTGATGGCCGCCGCGATCCGCGCAGCCGCCTCCAGAGCGGCGACGGTGCTGGTGGACCTGACGGCCGATCCCGGCGAGCGCGTGATCCTCATCGGCGGCCTCGCGAAAAACAAAGCTTTTGTGCAGGCGCT
>JAEENW010000062.1 GCA_016283945.1 Bacillota bacterium | reverse complement strand
GCACTACACCACTCGAGGCATAGAGGAGGCCTTCATCAGGGAGAAGATCCCCTACCGCATCTACAGCGGCGTGCAGTTCTTCGGACGGACCGAGATAAAGGACACGCTCTCCTACCTGAGACTCATCGCCTGCCGCGACGACCTGAGCTTCCGCCGCGTCGTCAACACCCCCAAGCGCAACATGGGGCAGCGCCGCATGCGCTACCTCGAGGAGACCGCCGAGGCCGAGGGCAGGAGCCTCTGGGAGACCCTCAAGGCTCACCTCTCTGACGATATCTTCCGCGGCACCAGAGCCGCGTCCTTCATAGGCCTCATAGAGGAGCTGACAGAGCTCGCGGAGAAGCTCCCCATCTCGGAGCTATGCGCGAAGACCCTCGAGCTCAGCGGCTACGAGCAGATGCTGAGGACCGAGGGCGACCAGGTCAAGCTCGACGACCTCGCGGAGCTCAGGCAGTCCATCTACGAGTACGAGACGAGCTGCGGTGAGGAGACCTCGCTGGCGAGCTACCTCGAGCACGTCGCGCTCTTCACGAGCGCGGACGAGCCCGAGGCCGGGGACAGGGTCAAGCTCATGACCGTCCACGCCGCTAAGGGACTGGAATTCCCGGTGGTCTTCCTCTGCTCGATGAACGAGGACGTCTTCCCCTCAAAGAAGATCGATACCCTCGCGGGCATGGAGGAGGAGCGGCGCCTCGCCTTCGTCGCCCTGACGAGAGCGGAGAAGAGGCTCTACCTCTCGGAGGCCGAGGGCAGGACCCACACCGGCGCTCCGAGGTACCCCTCCCGCTTCCTGCTGGACATCGACGGGGAGCTGCTCGACATGGAGAACCCGCCCTCGGAGGACCTGATCGCGGCCGCGAGGGAGCACATAGGGGAGAAGGACAGCCTGCTTCCCGAGAACCTGGACGCCTCCGTGCTCCCGGCCGGGACCCGCGTCCGCCACGCCGTATTCGGCGAGGGCACCGTTCAGGGCTTCGACCGCGGGCAGAACGCGCACATAGTGCAGTTCGACGGGCTCGCGACTCCGAGGAAGCTCGCGCTCAGGGCGAAGCTGGAGAGGATATAGGGAGGATCCCGGACGGGCTGCCGCGGGCACAAAACGCGCACACTCAGCCAGCGAACAGAAGAACGAGAAACGAAAGCCGGGCGGCAGCGCCCGGCTTTTAATTACCTATTGACTAAGTAGGATTTATATCGTAATATATCCGTGGCATTGAACGGAGCGGCACAGGAGCCGCCCGAAGGATAATTGCGGCCCCGCCGGAGCGGCTTCCCGGGCAGGGAAGAGGCGCCCTCCTAAGGGCCTGAAAGGATGGGATTCCACATGAAGATCTACGCAGACAACGCCGCGACGACCAGAGTGAGCCAGAGCGCGCTGAACGCCATGCTCCCCTACTTCACCGAGGAGTACGGCAACCCCTCCAGCCTCCACACCGTGGGCCAGAGAGCCAACGAGGCCATGACGAGCGCCAGGGAGCGCGTCGCCGCCTGCCTCAACTGCAAGCCCTCTGAGATCTACTTCACGGGAGGCGGCAGCGAGGCCGACAACCAGGCCATCATCTCCGCGGCCTATTTCGGCGCCCGCAAGGGCAAGAAGCACCTCATCTCCACCGCGTTCGAGCATCACGCCGTGCTGCACACGCTCAAGAAGCTGGAGAAGGAAGGCTTCACCGTCGATCTGCTCGACGTCCACGAGAACGGCATCGTGACCCCCGAGCAGGTAGCGGCCGCGATCACCGACGACACCGCGCTCGTCACCATAATGTACGCAAACAACGAGATCGGAAGCATCCAGCCGATCAAGGAGATCGGGGCGGTCTGCAGGGAGAAGGGAGTCATCTTCCACACCGACGCGGTCCAGGCGGCGGGACACCTCCACATCGACGTCCAGGATCAGCACATCGACATGCTCTCGATGGCCGGCCACAAGTTCCACGGCCCCAAGGGCGTCGGAGTGCTCTACTGCAAAAATGGCATTCCTCTCGTCAACGTGATCGAGGGCGGCGCTCAGGAGAGAGGAAAGCGCGGCGGCACCGAGAACATCCCCGGGATCATGGGCCTCGCCCAGGCTCTCGAGGACGCCTGCGCCACCATCGACGAGAACGCCGCGAGGCTCATCCCCCTCAGGGACAAGCTCATCGCCGGCCTCGAGGAGATCCCCCACTCCATACTCAACGGAGACAGGGTGCACAGGCTCCCAGGAAACGTCAACTTCTGCTTCGAGGGCATCGAGGGTGAATCCATGCTGCTCCTGCTCGACGACAAGGGCATCTGCGCCTCGTCCGGCTCCGCCTGCACCTCCGGCTCGCTCGACCCGAGCCACGTGCTGCTCGCAATCGGCCGCGTGCACGACATCGCGCACGGCTCGCTGAGGCTGAGCATAGGCGAGGACATCACCGAGGAGCAGATCGACTACCTCATCAAGAGCGTCAAGGAGGTCGTCGAGTACCTCAGAAGCATGTCCCCGTTCTGGAGAGATCTCGAGAACGGAACGAGGAAGCACATCATCTAAAGAAACGGCGGAAGGTACGCGGGCACGGAGCGTCCCCGAGGGGAAGCGCCCGCAGGCCGGAACCGGCAGATACACGGAGGAAAATCAATGGCACTTTACAGCGGCAAGGTAATGGATCACTTCAGAAATCCCAGAAACGTCGGGGTGATCGAAGACGCGGACGGCATCGGCGAAGTCGGAAATCCCGTCTGCGGAGACATTATGAAGATCTATCTCAAGATCGACGGAGACATCATCAGCGACGTCAAGTTCGAGACCTTCGGCTGCGGCAGCGCGATCGCTTCCAGCTCCATGGCCACCGAGATGATCAAGGGGCGCAGCATCTCCGAGGCGCTCGAGCTGACCAACAAGGCGGTCGCCGAGGCTCTCGACGGGCTCCCCGCGCACAAGATGCACTGCAGCGTGCTCGCCGAGGAGGCGATCAAGCTCGCGCTCAAGGACTACTACGACAAGAACGGCATCTCCTACGACGAGAGCCTGTTCGCCGGGATAGGGGAAGACGAGGAGTAAGCCATGACCGTCACCACCAGAGGGCGCTACGCTCTGCGCGTGCTCTGCGATATCGCGGAAAACCAGGCGGCCTGCGGGCAGGATCCCCGGTCCTACGTCTCCCTCAAGGACATCTCGGAGAGGCAGGACATCTCGAGGAAATACCTCGAGGGGATCATGAACAGCCTCTGCAAGGCCGGGCTTCTGGAGAGCTCCAAGGGCAAGTCCGGGGGCTACAGGCTCACGCGGCCGGCTGAAAAGATCAGCGTGGGCGAGATCCTGCGCGTGACCGAGGGCGACCTCGCGCCGGTATCCTGCATGGGCGGCGGCGCTCCTCCCTGCGAAAGGGCAGCCGAGTGCCCGACCCTCCCCGTATGGGAGAAGCTCAACATCATAATCAACGACTATCTCGACAGCGTATCGCTGGCGGATCTGTAGAACGAAAAGGGCAGGCCTGATGGCCTGCCCTCTTTTGATGCCTTTTGACGATCCCGGCGCGCGGAGATCCCGGTCCTCAGACCTTCTCGAATCTCTCGACGTCGGTCACGAAGATGATCGCTCCGCCCACCTCTACGGGGATCGGAGCCGTCATAGCCATGTTTCCGGCCTCTATGAAGAGCGGAGAGGAGACCATCTCGGTCCTCTTCTGGCTGTTCTCGCGGATGATGCTGAGCACGCTCTCGACCTGCTCGTCCTCGACTCCGAGGAACAGAGTGGAGTTGCCCGTGCTGAGGAAACCACCGCTGGTCGCGATCTTGGTGAACCTGTAGCCCTGTTCTCTCAGGACGTCGGAGACCTTGCCGGCATCGTTCTTGTTGACAATTGCGATCATAAGCTTCATGGTCGTTATCCTCCTTTGGCTGTATGATAGCACAAGCGCGCGGGATTGTAAATGTTTGAGAAGCAGAGGCCGCGCCGCGGACGGTGGAGCGCCCCGGAAGAGTCTGCCCGGGCGGCCAGGCGAGTGTGGACCGGGGGATCCTCCCTAAAATTCCCGCCTTATCTGCCGGTAGCCGCCCTCCTCGTCGTCGAAGATGACGAAGGAGCTGAAGCTGAGCTGCTCGTCCTCGTAGACCGCGGTGAACACGACCTCTACCTCCTCCGCGCCCGAGGCGCAGAGGGCGCTCTGCAGCCCCTCGTCCCAGAGCGAGCCTGTGAAGACGCGGCGCTCGTCCGCGTCGGCCTCTCCGCTGTCGCTGAGGCGTACGGAGAGCCCGTAGCCCCTTAGCTCAGCCCTCACGTGAAGCGGGTCGCCGCCGACCGAAGCTCTGAGCTCCAGCCGCTCGCCGGGCCAGAAGACGTTCTCCCCTCTCAGCCTGGGCTGCGGCTGCGCGGCGTAGTCCTCGAAGCCCACGTTCAGGACCGCGCCCTCGCTGCCGCAGCGCGCGAGGTTGTAGCGCCTGCGGTTCGCGTCCCACTCATCGGTGTGCCTCACCCTGCCGTGGACGCTACGCTTCTGGACGACGGTGAAGCTCAGCTCGGCCTCGCCCGCGCCATGAGCGCTGTAGACCCTGGCCACGGCCCTGTACTCGCCCGCCTTTGCAGGGGATGACGGACCGAAGCTGACCGCCGGATACTCCCCATCCACGCCCGGGATGAGGCCAGAGCGCGAGCCCTGATCGAAGAGCTCACCGTTCCTGTAGATCCTGAGCTCGAGCCGGAGCTCCGAGCCGGCGCTGTCTCCGGCCTTTACCTCGATCCTGAAGGGATCGCCCTCCTCCACGCGCGCCGGAAGCAGCCTCATGCTCTCGATGAAGGGCCTTCCCGCGAGGCTTCCGCTGACGAGGAAGCTCACACGGACGACGTTTGAATCCCTGCTGAAGGAGCCCGCCTCGTCGCGCTGCCAGTGCTCGAGCGTGTAGCGCCCGTCCTTGTAGAAGCGGCGCACGGGCGAGCTTAGGATCTGCCCGTCCAGCTCGAAGAGCCCGTCGTTCAGCGGCTCGTGCGTGTAGCGCCAGAACGAAGCTGCGGAGGGATCTCCCTCGTAGTCGCTGTAGAAAAGCTCATAGCTCACGAGCTCCCCCTTGAGGAAGCTGCGCTGCTCCTGTCCGGAGCCGGAAGGCCGGAGCCTCGACTCCTCGCGGATGACGCTGAAGGCGCTGAGATCAGGAGCGCCGCCCGCCTCCGCTATGAGGCGGGCGAGCTCCGATATGTCCTCAGCGCTCCTCACTCTGCAGCAGAGCGTGTAATCCGCGCTCCCGCTGAGGCGCTTCGCCATGAGGCGCTCCGCCTCGGCCTCCCCGGTCTCGCTTATCGCCGTGAACTGGTGACAGAGGCTGGACCTGAGGGCAGTGCTCATGCAGATCAGGCCTCCGTCGACGAAGCCCGCGCTGTGCCCCGCCGCAAGGCCTCCGGTGAGCACGCCGCCGCGCTCGCTCTCCCTTCCGCCCGGGACCGCGAGCGAGTAGTATTTGGGCCTCGTGTTTCCCATGCCCGGCCAGATCTCGTCCTCGTACAGGGACCCGCTCGAGAACCTCACGAGGCTTCCCGCGTCGCTGAGCGCCGCGTAGCTTATTATCGAAGCGTCGTAGGGCTCCCGGCCGGGATGGCTGCTTGAATGGCTCCTGAAGCTCCCGTCGTCCAGGCCGTAGTAGTTCAGCCAGCAGCGGCTGCTGTCCGAAGAGCTGCTGTAAGTAACGGTGACGAGCTGGGATATCCTGCCCGAGGGATCCCTCACCGGGGCGGCGGAGCCGAGCCTGCCCTTCGGGCTGCCGGCGAGCTCGCCCCGGCTCCCGTCCGCGTTCCACCAGAGAGCGCCGCCGAACTCCCCCGCGAAGACCAGCCTCCCGTCGGAGCCCATGCCCGCGCAGATGAGCCCCGCGGCGGGGCTGCCCAGAGGCTCGAGCTCCAGGCTTTCGCTGCGCGGGTCGAAGCGGGCTCTCGCGAGCCCCCCGTCCCTGACCGCGGCGAAGCAGAGCCTGCCGCCGAGCATGCGCCCGCAGCCGAAGCCCGTAAAAGCGTTCGCGGGCGCGACGAGCCTCACGCTCCCGTCCGACAGCGAGGCCTTGACGACGCCCCGCTCCGTGACGCTGTAGACCGCGCCGTCCCGCGCGCTGTTCAGCAGGCCTAGCTCCCCCGCGAGGGAGCCGATGAGCGCGCCGCTCTCCTTGTCGAAGAGCAGGGTCCTGCCGCCGCAGATGAGATAGAGCCAGAGCCCCTCCTCGTCGTGCGCGAAGCGCGCTTTGGAGAGATCGCTTCCCGGCGGGAGGCTGTCCGCGCCTATGACCGTGCGCCAGAGCACCGTGCCAGCCTCGGGGAGCGAGCCCGCCGCGCCGTCCCTTCCTATACCGGTCGAGCTCGCGGTGAGCGTGAACGGCGCGCAGCGCCCGTAGCGGCTCACCGTTGGGTCGTCGTCATCGAGCAGGCGCACCGACGACTTCATGGAGTAGACGCGGCGGATATCCGCGGTCACCGCGGACTGCGAGCCCATGAGGCGCCCGTCCATCCCGCCTTTCACGCCCCAGAAGGGCGAGACCATGACCTGGTAGCCGTAGCGCGTACCGCCGCCGGTGACGAGCGAGGTCTCGTTGACCTGCGGAAGCTTCTGCACCCTTCCGGACTCCTCCTCACCCTCGCGAAGGGACGCCTCGGCCGAGATCTCCGGCTCGAATCCCACCTCGATCAGGGCTGCCTCAAGCGCGGGGATCCGGCTCCTGACCGCCGCGAGCTCTCCGGGCGGGCAGAGCAGCAGAAGCTCCGCGGAGGGAGCCGCGCGCAGTCCGAGGCTCACGACCGGCGCCACGTTGTCCACGAGCGACGAAGCCTCCGCGCGGGAGCTCAGCCTGTCCGCGTCGCTCACGAACTCAGGAAGCGTCTCCTCAGCCCAGAGCTCCGTCACGCTGAGCGCCGCCCTGAACTCGCCCACGCCCTCCTTGGGGACGAGTATCCTCTGGCCGCTCCCGAGGCTCAGATCCCGGAAGCCCGGGATCTGCGACGCTCTGACGAAGTCCCCCGTCCCGGGATCGAGCCACCATTCGCGCGCGAGCCCGTCCCCGTCGCCCTCGCTCGCATCGCTGAGCTCGATGAGCGCGATGTTCGTCCCGGGCTCTCGGAAATAGCGCTCCGCGATGCCTATCCTCGCCTCCGGCGCCCTGTCCGCCTCGACTCTGAAGCTGCCTCTGCAGTCCGACGTGCGGCCGCGGTCGTCGCGCACCGTCACGCGGTAATCGAGCGTCCTGTCCTGAGCGTATTTCGTGAGGAACTCGAGCTCCGCGATGAAGAAGAGTTCGTCGCTGCCCGCGTCCTCCGGCGCGCGGCAGAAGATCCCGCCTGAGACCGTGGAAGAGCCGGCGGGCATGAGCGCCCCGCCGGGCGCGCGGCTTCTCTCGATGCGCGCGATGTCCCCGTCCGCGGAGCTGCTTATAACTATCATGAGCTCCGTGACGGGATGATCCGGATCCTGCGCTGCGCTGATCTGCAGCAGCTGCCTGCGGTTCTGCTTCTGGCTCCCCGACAGCGACGCCGAGACGCTCGGGGTGCGGCGTATCTCGATAGGGCTGTTCACCCTCTCCTCCATGCCGCCGGCGGTCACGCTCAGGCCTATGGTAAACTCTCCCGCCTGGCGGAAGCTGAGCCTCGCCTCCGTGCGGCTGAGTCGCCTGAGTTCAGCCGCGGAGGGCGAGGAGAAGCTGAAGCTGTTCCTCGCGAGCCTGTCGCCGTAAGCCCTCTCCGCGCTGATCCTGTCCGTGCCCAGCGCGAATTCGGATACGTCGAATACGCTCACCGAATGGCCTTCGTAGCTGACCATCGGCGCGTCCAGCATCGCGTAGACCGCGCTTATCCCTCCTTCCGGTGGCTCGGCCTCGGGAGGAGTCTGTCCCGTCTGCGGCTCAGTTTCCGCGCCGGGCTGTCCTGCCCCGGGGGCGCTCTGCCCCGCGTCCGGCCCCGCGGGAGGCTGAACGGCGGGGACGAGAGCGGTGTAGCTGATCTCCGCGATCACGGGGAACTCGAAGAGATATCCTATCGCGCCTCCGCCCGCGAAGGTCCCCGAGCCGATAGAGAAGCCAGAGGAGTCCCGCGTTGAGCTCTCGAGTCTTACGCTGAAGCCGGGCTTGAGCGCCCCGCTGCGGTCCGCTATCATCGAGGGATGGATGTAGGGCGAGATCACGCGCCCCGGCGCCGAGGCGTCGAAGAGGCCCCAGCCCTTGGCGGCGCTCCTGCCGTTGCCGAAGACCGAGTAAAGATCGTAGCCCCGCTCGCGCGAGACGAGCGCGAAGGGCTTCGAGTAGCCGTCCACGAAGTCGCTGTAGAGCCAGGGGCTGAACTCGGGCTTCGGGCAGAGCGAGAAGCTGAAGCCATCTCCGTCCGCCTCGAGCCCCGGATCCGCGAGGCTCTCCGCGCTGAAGAGCGAGCTCAGCGGAAGAGCTCCGGCGGGGAAGAAGCGGACCGAGCGCACCGAGCCCCCGCCGCTCAGCGCCTCCGCGACCTCGGCCGGCCAGACAGCTCCGTATGAGAGCGATATCCCCTCCTCCTGAAGGTAATCGCCTACGTCGCCGCCCGCGACGCGGCTGCCTTAGATCTTCTCCGTGCTGGCGTCGAACATTGCCATCCAGTAGCTCCCGCTGTAGTGCCACATCTCGACGGAATTCTCCAGGCGCACGCGCGCGCTGCGCTCCTCCTCCGTGTATGTGGCCCCGGTCTCCGCGTAAGCGGGTCCGGCAAGCGCGAGCGCCGCGATGAGCGATACCGCTGCCCTGCGCAGCGCTTTGCTTTTCTTCGTCACCATAGGAACATCCTCCCGGCGTCTTCGCCGCTCAGCGGCGGCGCGATTTCCGCGCCGCCCGGGCCCTTGGCCCGCGCGAGGCGGCCCGCTCCGTTCTCCCACCTGAAGCTCAGCTCGTATCCGTCGGCGCGGTCCGCCTCGCGGCTGAGCCGCGTCACGAGCACGAACTCCCTTCCGTCAAGGCTCGAGATCCCCTTGAGCGGCACCGTTATCCTGCCTTCCTCCGGCCGGAGCTCGTCCGCCGCCCAGTCCGGCGTATCCTTTCCGTACTCGTACCAGAGCAGCTGGTCCCTGCCCTCCTCTTCCGAGCCGTACAGAAGGAAGCGCAGGCTGAATTCGAGCCCGGAACCGGGAGCCGCCGCGGCGGGCGGCTCAAAGCTTACGCTGAAGCGTCTGCCGTCCCTCTCGCAGCGCACGCTGCGCGCCGCCTCCGCAAGCGCGCGCAGAGCGTCCAGTCCCAGGGCAGGCGCGCCCTGAGATACCTCGCCTGCGCCGCCCTGTCCCGGAGTCCCTGCCTGAGGATCCGCTTCCGCGGCGCCTCCGTACACGACTCCGCTCACAGCCGCATGATCCGGCGCCTGAACTGCCGCGGCTCTCTCCAGCGCCTTCTCCCAGCTCATCACGACCTTCAAGGCCTCGCAGCGCCTCAGCGCCCCGTCAGGCCTGAAGCTCCCGTCCTCGTAGCCGTTGAGTATCCCCAGAGCCGTGCACAGGGAGACCGCCCTCTCGGCGCTGTCCGAGCTATCCATGTCCGTATAGATGTAGCGCGGCAGAGGGTCGGGAGCGAGCCCCGCGCTCTCCGCGGCCGCCGCGGCGATCAGAGCCATCTCCCTCCTGCTGATCCCCGACGGCAGCTTCCTCGCCGGGAAGCGCCCCTCGCTGATCCAGCCCTGCCCCGCGGCGTAGGCGTAGTGCCCCGTCGCCCAGTGCTCGAAGCCGCCCGAGTACTCCGCTGTCCTCTGCCCCGTCATCATGGCGAGAAACTCCCCGAAGCTGAGCTCGCGGTCCGGCCTGAAGCTTCCGTCCTCGTAGCCGCGGACCCTGCCTGACGCCGCAGCCTCCTCCAGGAGCTCCGCGTACCACGCACCCCCGGGCACGTCGAAGAAGCCTGCCTGCGCGTGCGCCTCCCATACGAGGGGCGTCCGCGCGCCAAGCAGCACCGCCATCACGGCCGCCAGCGCCTTCAGCTGCAGCCTGAGCCTCCGGGATGCCGGCGCCTTCTCCCCTTCCGGACGCCTCCCCGCGCCGCGCGCCGGGACCGTCCATCTCTTCACAATTCCCATATATTCCCAACCTCCTTTTGCTAAATATTACCATTTGCAAGGCGCCCCGCGCAAGGCCGCATTACAAATATTTCCAGCGATTTTGCCCCCGCATTTGCTCTTTCATGCTGGAATAGGCCGCGTCATTTTGCTATACTTACATATGTATGGGACATCGCTCATGAGGCGGGAGATTTTTTATGAAGATCGGATTTGACGCTGAGAAATACCTCGAGGAACAGTCGAAATATATACTGGAGAGGATCAACGATTGCCACGGAGAGAGGCTCTACCTCGAGTTCGGAGGCAAGCTGGTGCAGGACAAGCACGCGGCCAGGGTGCTCCCCGGCTTCGACGAGAACGCCAAGATCAAGCTTCTCGCCCGCATGAAGGACCACGCGGAGATCATCATCCCCGTGTACGCCGGCGACATACTTACGAACAAGACCCGCCAGGACTTCGGCATCACCTATGACCTGGAGGTAATGCGGCTCATCGACATGTTCCGCTCCTACGACCTGGAGATCAACAGCGTAGTCATCACCCGCTACCAGGACCAGCCCGCGGTCAACTCCTTCATCACAAAGCTCGAGCGCCGCGGCATCAGGACCTACAAGCACTACCACACCAAGGGCTACCCGACCGACGTCGACACCATCGTGAGCGACGAGGGCTACGGCCAGAACCCCTACATCGAGGTCACCAAGCCCCTCGTGGTCGTCAACGGCCCCGGCCCGGGCTCCGGCAAGCTCGCGACCTGCCTCTCGCAGCTCTATCACGAGAACCTGCACGGGGTCAAAGCCCGCTACGCCAAGTTCGAGACCTTCCCGATCTGGAACCTCTCGCTCAAGCATCCCGTGAACATCGCCTACGAGGCCGCGACCGTCGACCTCCAGGACTTCAACCAGATAGACAGCTTCCACCTCGACGCCTACGGGGTCCCCGCGGTCAACTACAACCGCGACATGGAGATCTTCCCCGTCGTCAGGAGGATCATCGAGAAGATCACCGGTGCCCCCTGCGAGTACAAGTCGCCCACCGACATGGGCGTAAACCGCGCGGGCTTCTGCATCACAGACGACGAGGCCTGCCGCGAGGCGTCCCGCCAGGAGATCATAAGGCGCTACCTGCTCGCGCAGGTGGACTTCAAGAAGGGCGTCATCGAGCAGAAATCCTTCGAGCGCGCCAAGCTGCTCATGGACGAGGTCGAGTGCAGGCCCGAGGACAGGGCGGTCGTCCAGCCCGCGAGGGATTACGCCGAGTACAAGCGCTCCCTCGACAAGAAGTACGAGAACGTCATCGTCATGGCCCTCGAGCTCCCCGACGGAAAGATCGTCACCGGGCGCAGCTCGCGCAGGATGGTCGCCGGAGCCGCCCTGCTGCTCAACGCCATCAAGGTGCTGTCCAACTTCCCGGACGAGGTCCTGCTGATCTCCCCGGACATCCTGAAGACCATTCAGCACCTCAAGACCGACATACTGCACCGCGCCAAGGCCACGCTGAACGTGGAGGAGATACTCTCCGCGCTGACAATTTCCGCGGCGATCAACCCGATGGCCGCGATGGCCCTGGAAAAGCTGCCCCTGCTCGCCGGCTGCAAGGCTCACTGCACGGCGATACTCAGCGAACAGGACGCGCAGATCTTCCACGACCTGGGCATAGACGCTACCTGCGATCCCGAGTTCTCCTCGAACAACCTTTATCTGGGCTGATTTAAGGCGAAGCGGCAATCGGCCCCGCCCGCGCTCCGCTGCGGCACCCGCCGCCCGGACTGAGACCGGAGACTGTAAATAATCCGAAAGGAGGGAAGAAATGAGAAGACTTCTGGCTGCCGTTCTGACAGCCGCGATGCTGCTCGCGTCGGCGGTCCCCGCGCTCGCGGCGGACAAGGTCTACAGCACCGAGACTAAGAAGACCACCGTTCAGGCGGAGGGAGTCTCCTCCGTCAAGGCGACCCTCACCGTCCCGGGCTATCTGGGCGAGCTGACGGCCGAGCTCAACACCTCCGAGGGCAGCGGCAAGATCGACGTCATCGTCGTCTACGTCCCCAACGACAAGTGGGACGGAAAGTGCTACTACAGCGGCATTACCGCGAATATAAAGAGCGGGCTCAACACCATCTATCCCGCCTACGAAGACATAATCAAGTGGAACGAGTACTACAGCAGCGGCTTCCTGCCGACCGCGGGAGGCATCTACATCCTCGACTCCACGAGCCTGCAGATGAACTTCCTCGAGGGACCGGGCCTCTACACCGCCCTCGCGAGCTTCTATTACTCGCCCTCGAACTACGGGGCATCGAGCGCTGAGGACCTCGCCGCAAAGTACGGCTACGCCGACGCGGAATCCATGCTCGCCGCCGGCCGCAGCGAGCTCGGCGCAGGCGCCGTGGGCTTTCCCTTCATCCTCGTGCTCAACGACGACATGGTCTCCCACTTCCTGCGCAACGGCAGACTCGACAGCCACAGCAGCTACGGCTGGCCCGGACTGAAAGAGCTTCTGGAGGAGCACGAATACAAGCCCTCCTCTTCCTCGGGCAATGAGGGCTTCAGCAACTTCCAGATCAGGAACCGCTACTACAAGGGCATCTTCCTCGACGTGGGCTTCGACGCCCCCGCCTGGTACGACAGCTACGCCGAGACCTGCTACAAGCTCGGCCTCATGCAGGGCATGGACGGCAAGTTCAATCCGTCCGGCAACCTCACCATAGCCCAGGCTCTGGCGATGGCCTGCCGCGTGCACAACATCTACCGCGGCGACAGCGGCGATTTCACGCAGAATCCGAGGAACTGGTACAGCGTCTACGTCAATTACGCGATAGAGAACGGCATCATCACCGCCTACGACTTTAACGCCTACAGGGATCAGGGAGCCTACGAGCGCACCTGCACCAGAGCTGAGATGGCCTACATCTTCGCCAGGTGCCTTCCCCCCGAGGGCCTCGACATCAAGAACGTCGTCAACACCATCCCCGACGTGACGATCACGACCCCCTACCGCAACGAGATCTTCACCCTGTACAGATCAGGCGTGGCCGAGGGCAGCGACAAGCAGCACAGCTACCGTCCCTCCTCCTACATAACGAGGGCAGAGGCGGCCGCCATCATCACGAGGATGGCCGACCCCTCCCAGCGCAAGAGCTTCGTTATAGAGTAGGCGCTTCCGGAACCATAAAAAAACGACCCCGCGTTCCGACGCGGGGTTTTACTTTACACAACGAAGACTGGACGCTGAAGCTCCTATCTCCCCAGCCTCCTGATGGCGGGGCGCACCGCCCTGTAGAATATAGGCGCCGCTATAAGCGCGGTCACAGCGTTGATCAGGGACGCAGGTAGCTTGCTCATCATGGTCAGCTGCACCGCGTCCGGCGCGAAGCCGTAGACATAGCGCTGGTATACGAAGGTCTTGAGCATGTAGAGCCCCACGTAGGTGAAGGCTCCGATGACGCAGGAGAAGGCAAGGCGCAGATGTCCGGGCTCGAAATCCCTCCTCGCGGTGCCGGCCAGCTTGCCGCAGACCCAGGCCATCGCGAACTTTGACACGAAGGTTATGCACACCTGCACGGCGTCGTAGTAAGCGAGATCGTAGAGAGCGGAACCTATTCCGGCGGCGAGTCCGCCGGTCACGGGGCCGAAGAGCAGCCCCGCGAGCAGGCACATCGCGTTCGCGAAGTGGAGCTTGGAGCCGAAGAACGGCACTCTGAGATAGGTGACCGCGAAGATGATCGCCGCCATCACGCCCGTGAACACTATGTCATAGGTCTTTCTGTCCTCAGTCCTCATATTGACTTCCTCCCTGCATGTATCTTATTATACTATCGGCTGGCATGGTCTAAATCGCCAGTTCGATATATTTTAACAAGGCCAGATTGCCGAAGGCCGCGGAAAGGCGGAATTGCTTGTGAGGACTTACGCGCTGAAAAGGGGCGGATCGCCCCTGTATCTTCAGATCTATGAGGGCATCAAGGCGGACATTCTGTCGGGCGCCATACCCGCCGGGGAAAAGCTCCCCTCCAAGCGGGCGCTTGCGGAGCACCTCGGGGTGAGCAAGCTCACCGTCGAGACCGCGTATTCCATGCTGCTCTCCGAGGGCTACATCAGCTCGCGCGAGCGCTCGGGCTACTTCGCCGAGGAGGCGTCGATGCCCGTCCCGGCGCGCGAAGCTGCAGGCGCCTATCCCCGCGGGGCCTGTACGGATTCCCCGGGCGGCTCTTCGCGGGACATCGCGGCATCCGGCAGCGCCCCGTCAGAGGAGACCGGCTTCCCGTTCTCAGTGTGGGCCAGGCTCATGCGCTCCGTCATCATGAGCGGCGGAGGGAGCCTGCTCAGCCCGGCTCCGACCCACGGCCTGCGCGAGCTTAGGGAGGCTATCGCCGGCGAGATACTGCGCGAGCGCGGCGTGCGCGTGGACCCCGCACAGATCGTCGTGGGAGCCGGCACGGAATACTTCTACAGCCAGATTGCGCAGTTCCTCGGCCCAGGTCTCGGCTGGGCTCTCGAGGACCCCTCGTATCACAAGATCGCGAAGAGCTACCGGCGCAGCGGGGCGGAGGTCTTCCCTCTTAAGGCCGACGCCCAGGGCGTGATCCCCGCCGGGCTCGAAGCCTCCGGAGCGGGAGTCCTCCACATATCGCCGGCGCACCACTACCCCATGGGGACGGTCATGCCCATCGCGAGGCGCGGCGAGCTCGCCCGCTGGCTCGAGGGAAGCGAAGAGCGGTATATAATCGAGGACGAGTACGATTCAGAGTTCAGCTTCATGAGCCGCCCGGTCCCGAGCATGCAGAGCATGGACCGTACCGGCCGCGTGATCTATCTCAACAGCTTCTCGAGGACGCTCGCGCCTTCGCTGAGGATGAGCTACATGCTGCTCCCCGAAGGCCTTCTGGACGCCTGGGACGAGCGCATGGGCTTCTACAGCTGCGCGGTGCCGGTCTACGAGCAGATGGCGCTCGCCCGTTTCATACACGAGGGCTACTACGAGAGGCACCTTCGCCGCATGAACCGCGCCTTCTCAAGGGCGCGGAGGGAGACGGCGGAGCTGTTCGGCGCGAGCCCGGCCTCAGAGCTCTTCGAGCTGCTCCGGCAGGGACCCGGCCTCCACTTCCTGCTGCGGCTGCGGCGTGGAGACGGCGGAGAGGCGCTGAGGAGCGCCCTCGCGGCATCAGGCATCTCCGCTCCTCTCCTTTCGGACATGTACATAGGAGAGCCGCCCGAAGACGCCTTCCGCACCGCCGTCATAGGCTACTCGCTCGACCCGGAGCGCCTCATGCGCGGGCTGAACGGGGCCGCGGCTCTTCTGTCATAAGAAAGCCCCCGGGCGTATTGCCCGGGGGTCTTTTTCCTGCTTTTCTCTATTCTGCCTGCGTTCAGGCCGCGGCAGTTTCCGCGGCCGCGTGCCGGGCGGCCTGTTCATAAAGCCGCTGCCGCGTCCGCGCGGCGCCCGTCAGTCTATGATGTTCTGGCTGTAGCTTCCGTACATCGTCTCGAGCCTGGCGAGCAGCTCGACGGTCTCGACCAGAAGGTCGGAGGCCTTCTCGTCCTGCCTCGCGTTGAGGAGCTCCGTGAGCTCGTCGAGCATGCAGGGCTTGTCCTCGCTGCAGTCCTTGGCGAGCCTGCGTCTGAGGGAGTTCACGGACTCCCAGCGCACGTCGTCGAGCGGGTTGATTCCGGGCTGGTGCAGCCTTTTGAAGGAGATCACCTTGTTCCTCATGTCGGGGATCATGCGGTCTCTGACCTCGGTCGCCCAGAGGTCGAGCGCGGCAGTCCTGAAGGACGCGATGTGCGAGGGATTCATGACGCCGCCCTTGTAGAGCACGGCGGTCTTCTCCGGGCAGCGCTCGAACGCCGCGAGGTTCTCCCAGACTGTGCGGGGCGCCTTTCCGTAGAGCAGGTCCCTCTCCTCGCTGTCGTAGTCCTCGAAGATGTCGCTCTCGGAACGGTACTCCCTGTCCTTCTCCAGATAGAAGCACTCCTCGCCGCGCCTCTTGTTCATGCAGGCCTCGAGCTCGCGGGCGCTCAAGCCCGACTCCGCGACCGCCTCGATGCCGTCCATCATCGCCTGCAGGCAGGACGCCATGACGAGGTAGGTGTTGCTCTTGGGGTTGGGCGAGCGCAGCTCGAAGTGAGTCGCCTTGGGCGCGTCGAAGTCCCTGATCAGGCCTATGAGCACCGTCCTGTTGCGGGACGGGGTGTTCACGTCGCGGCCCAGGCAGCAGACCGTCGAGACCGGAGCCTCGTAGCCCGGCTTGAGGCGGTTGAGCGCGTCTATGGTGCAGTTCGCTATGGGATTGATGATCTCGTAGTTCTTGAGCAGCCCCATAAGAGCGCCGTAGCCTACGGGGTTCATGTAGTCATCCCTGGTGAACGCGGTGAAGAGGTTGACCTTGCTGCCGTCCCTGAGCACCGCCATGATGCCGAGGTGCACGTGCTTGCCCGAGCCCGCGATGCCTTCGACCGGCTTGGCCTGGAAGGTGACCTCGAGCGCGTTCTGCGCGAAGCTGTCCTCGACTATGTACTTGATCTGGTTCTCGTTGTCCGCGGCCTGGACAGGGCTGGAGTAGTGCCAGTCTATCTCCATCTGCTCCATGATGTGGTCGTAGTCTCCGCCGCGGCCCATCTCGGCGTTGGCGCCGCCGGCCTCCTTGTGGCCCATCTCGACCCCGAAGCCGTAGTTGTCGAGCAGGGCGATGCACTGCTCGAGCGAGCTCCTGACGGGGCCAACGGTCCTCTTCCAGTACTGCTCCTTCATCTCCTGCGAGGTGTGGAGGCGCTTGACGTCGGCGGCCTCGTGCGGAGTGCGGACGTAGAACTCGAGCTCGGTCGCGGCTGTGATGCTTATGCCCGTTACGTCGTCGGGGTCGAAGCCCATCTTCTCCGCGAGGTCGGGGCGGCTCTTCAGCACCGCGATCATGCGCTCCTCGAAGCTCTTCTCGGCCTTGATCAGCACCGAGCGCGAGCCCACGGGCTCGACGCCGTTGTGGAGCAGGGTCGCGGGGATCCTGAGGGTCCCGACCGGCAGATACTCGCCGTTCGCGTCGTCGAAGTTGTCGAAGTTGTAGTCGACGTACCAGTTGACCCCGCAGTCGGGGATCAGGTCGACTCTGGCGTTCGTGATGTCCGCTATGTTGGAGAGCAGTACCGACGAGCCGTCGGTGCGCACCCCGTGGAGGAGGAAGTCCTCGATGTCGTCGAGCATGATCCTCACGGGGATCTTCTCGTCGGTATCGTGCCCGTAGATGTCTACTCCCACCAGGGAGACGAAGCGCACCTCAGGATGGGCTTCCAGTATCGCCCGGATGCGCTCCGGGCTGTGATCGTCCTTCTCTATGCGATAGAGCATATTCTCGTATGCCATGTATTGTTACCTCACCATCTGCTGAACGTACTTGGCCATGAGCTCGATGTACTGCGCGTAGGAGACGAAGTCTCCCTCGGACATGGCCTTGAGGGCGTTCTCATAGGCCTCGTTGGCCAGCGCCGCGAGCTCGCTGATGTCCGCGCCGTCGGTATCGACGGGGAGGGGCTGGACGCCGGGGCTCACCTCCGGCTGTTCGCCCTGCTCGGGCTGCTGCGGCTGATTTGCCGCTTCCTCGGCCGCCCTGGCGAGCTCCTCGGCCATCTGGTGGCCGGTGATGATGGGTTTAGCGGTCTTGAGCGGATCGCCCGCGCCGGCTCCGAAGAGCTTGTCTAGGCACTCCGCGAGGGTCGGCTCGTAGGCGAGCTGGTCGCCGTAGTACATGACTACCCTCTTGACCTCAGGAAGGCTTCCGGTGGACGCCTCGAGGTAGATGGGCTCGACGTAGAGCAGCTCATCCTCGACCGGGATGACGAACATGTTGCCCCTCAGGTACGAGGATCCGGAGTTGTTCCACAGTGAGAACTCCTTGGAGATCTCGGCGTCCTGGTTGATCTGCGCCTCGATCTGCTCGGGCCCGTAGATTATGCGGTCCTTGGGCAGCCTGTACAGCACGAGCTGGCCGTAGAGGGGGCCGTCGTGGCGGGCCATCAGGATGCCTGTCATGTTGGACTTGCCGCTCGGCGTGTACGGCAGCGTCGTCACGAATTCAGCGCTGTCCTCGCCGGGCAGCTTCATGATGAAGTTGATCGGCGTCAGCTGCATCTTCGCGGAGGTGCTTCCGTACATCTCGTTCGCGATCGACCAGAGGTCCTCGTTCTGGTAGAAGACCTCCTCGTTCGTCATGTGGTACTTCGTGTATACGTCCGCCTGTATCCTGAACAGCGCGTTCGGGTACTGGATGTGCGCGCGCAGGCCTTCGGGCATCTCGTCGAGGCTCCTGAAGAGCTTCGGATAGATCCTCTAGAGCGTCATGACGACGGGGTCTTCGGGATCGGCTATGTAGAAATCCGTCGTGCCGTTGTACGCGTCGACGACGATCTTTACGGAGTTCCTTATGTAATTGTTCGCGCTGCCCTCCATGTACGGCTCGGAATAAGGATAGTACGCGCTCTGCGTGTAGCCGTCGATTATCCAGAACAGCCTTCCGCCGTCGGCGACCATGTAGGGGCTGTCGTCGTAATAGAGGAACGGAGCGATCTTGCGGACGCGCTGCATTATGTTGCGGTAGATCATTATGCGCGAATCGCTGTTTATGTTGTTGGACACGAGCATCTTAAGGCTGTGCTCGCGTATCGAGAACATGAGGCGGTTGAAAAAGCCGAGCGGTATGCCGCCGGTCCCCTCGTAGCTGCAGTATACGTTCGTCTCGCCCGCGGGATAGTCGAACTCCTCCTCGTCGGCGCCGACTATCGCGTATTCTCCCGTCGACTCGCCGTAGCAGATCTCGGGTCTGGTTATCTGGATCTCCGGGACCTCGGAGACGGGCGGGATGCTGTCGATCAGCATGTCGGGCT
>JAEENW010000061.1 GCA_016283945.1 Bacillota bacterium | reverse complement strand
AGACAGATACAGCGTCTGTCCGGAGCAGGATTTGAAAATGTACGAGCCGGAATAGTATACCTCGACGGAATACATGCCCTCGGGCAGTATCTGGTCGAGGACCGCCGTTGCCGTACCGGAGGCCGTGAGCTGAGCGAAGAACTGATAGTTCTGGCCGGTGGCATTGGAGGTCAGGTTGAAGGTGACCGTGCCGCTGGGGATGGAAGCGCTGTCTGGGTGTGCGTTTCCGACCTCGGCATAGAGCTGGATGCCGCCGCCGGCAACGTCGTTGACGGAGACTTCCTTGATGAAGCTGGTGCGCTTGGCGTGAGTCAGCGTCACCTCATCGGAATAGGCCGTGATGGAGACGTTGCTCGCCTTTGTGATGACATTGGCTCTGCACCTGTAATCGCCGGCCGAGTCTATGCCGGCAGAGGCGAAGGTGAGCGTCTTGCCCGTTTCGCCTATAAGGTCGACCCAGGCGCCCTTGTCCTTCTTCTGCCACTGATACTGGACGACGGAGTAGTAGTTGGCTATCGTCTGTCCCGCGGGGCCGGAGACGAGCGCCGTCAGATAGGCGTTCTTGTCCGGGTAGACGAGGAGCTGCTTATCCTGCTCGTCGTCGGATTCCGTTATGACGATGCGCGGATATCCGTCGTCTGCCTTTGTCCTTGCAGAGAGCAGGGCCGAAGGCGTCGACAGCGGAGGAACGGGCGCGAGCCTCTCCACCTGTATCGCATACTGATACTCGGTGTAGGGCGAGAGGTTCGTATCCTCGATGTAGTATTCCTTGTAGGGCGTGCCTTCGTCGTCGTACTTGATCCTGTAATGATCGGAGTCGCCCGGAGCGATCCTCGCGATCTCCTGAAGACCGCCTCCGACGGGGAAGTCGAACTGCTTGTAGATGATGAACGCCGTGACGGGGTCGTCATAAGTCCAGGTCAGGACGTTGGTGTCGCTGGTGGTGAGGTCGTAGTCCTGCTGGAAATCGTCCGGAAGCTCCGGGGGCTTGGCCACGTCGTTGACTATGAAGGAGATGACGGGGATGCGGGCGCTGGTCGCCTGACCGATGTTGGCGTTGGCCTCATCGTCGTCGTTTTCCTTGCTCTTGTCACCGAAGCAGTAGTAGTAGCTGAAGAGCTTCCAGTTGAAGTAGTAGCCGTAGGGCTGGAACTCGAGAGGCATGTTCGCGACTTCGGCGGCGATGGTAGTGCCCTTCATATCGGTATCGGCCCAGCCGCCCGCCGGGTTGAGGGAGAACTGGACGCCGCCTGTGCTCTCAAAGCCGGACTGGCCGATGTCGACCTGTCCTTCAGCGCCGCCGCCGATCTTGAATTCGATCTCGGCGCCGAGAGAGTAGGAAGTCTCGTTCTCTTCGGTTATCGCGATCTCCTGCTCGATGCTGCCGTTGCCGTAGCCGACGCCGGCCGCGTCCTGATCCCATTCGACGATAACGTCATACCCCTTGGAGGAGGTGGGATAGGAGGCCGGGTCGCCCGGAGTGGAGGTGATCGCTTCGCCGGCTATCGGCGGGAGGATATCGTAGTTGCCCTGTATGGATTCGTAGTAGTCCAGCGTCAGGACCTGATACGCGGGCTGATAGGTGTTGGATACGATATCAAACGTCTCGTCGTAGCCGTTCTTGTCGTTCGGGGTCAGGATGCGGTAGACGTAGTTTTCCGTGGGTATGCTGAAGAACGCCACGGCGTCCTGATCTCCGTACGTGCCGAAGGTCATCGTGTATTCATAGGATGTGGTGTGGCTGTCCTCATACGAGAGGGTGAAGCCCACGCCCCATTCTATCGCGAATTTGATGGAGCCGCCGGTCAGCTCGTGGTTGCCCCAGCCTCCGATGGAGAAGTCCACGCTGACGGTCGTCGTGTCGGCGTGCCCGTGGGACATGCCCCAGGAGTTGGTGTTGTTTCCGGCAAACTCATATCCTGTCGCCTCGTCGACGTCCTCGAAATACGGGGCCGCGGCGATGACTGCCAGCACCTTCGGGTCGGAGTAGGTCAGATAGTGCTGGCCGGTATACTCCATGATGATGGTGTCGATGTCGCAGTCGAGGAAGGTCAGAGCCTGCCCGCGGTAGTCGCCCGTGAAGTCGTCGGGGCAGGTGATCGTCGCGGACAGCTTGCCGTCGGACGTGCCGTTCACGACCGCGTACTGGTTGTAGTGGTGGCCCTCACCATCAAGATGAGACGTAGTCCCAACAGTATTCGTGACGAGGATCTGGAAGCCCTTGCCGTTGATGTCGGCGGCTGCCGCGCCGTATTCGGCATAGTTGAGCTGGGTGACGTCGGAGCCGCTTACGATCCTGCCGCCCCAGCGCTTGTTGCCTATGCTCAGGGCATTCTCGCCGTCGTATTTCTCCGTCATCTCGCCCTTCAGCGAGAGAGTCGACTGTACCGACTGATAAAGGCAGCTGTCGAGATACAGATACGGGTACTCAGCGCCCTCAGGCTTGAAGACTGCGGCGTTGGTGACCAGATAGGGCATGGAGTAATAGTGCTCGTCAAACCCGTTTCCGGAGACCCACGACGTCGTTGTGGTGCCGTCGAGAGTGTTCTGCTCGAAGTGGCCGTCTACCGGCTGCATCAGATCGGACGAATTGACGAGCAGTCCGGCCTGACGGTCATAGATGTAAGTGATCACCGTGCGCTGGGTGTTGCCGCCGACGGTAGTGCCGAAAATGCCGGCGAACTGCCCAAGATCGCTGACGGGCTGGCCAGCCGCTATGAGCTCTTCGACGCCGTCGCAGTCAAGATCGCCCTTGATGAGACTGACGCGGCCCTGCTCGCCGAGCGTGCCGGTCGCCAGATCGATGTTTGTGAGATTCTGGAGCATGCTGCTGCGGTCGCCCCAGAGCATGACCGCTCTGCTGGCCTCCAGACGGCTGATGGCAAAGGCGAGAAGAGCGTCGTTGACGACCGCGCTGCCGTAAGATATGCCCAGATCGTCCACGCCGTCCCGGTTGAAGTCGCCGGAGACGAGGGAGACCATGTTGGGAACGTAAGCATACTCGCCGTTGAGAGCGTGGCTCCAGACGCGGAGCCAGTTGCCCATATCCATCCAGTCTCCTTCGACGGAGGTGGATTTCTTCTGGTACTTGTAGACGTCGATGCGCGCGTTCTCGTTCTCGCCGACGTAGACCGCGATCTCGCTGATCCCGTCGCCGTCATAGTCGCCGGCCGTGACCTGCAGAAGGCTCTGCCAGTACATGTCATAATAGGTCAGAACAGCGCGAGGATCGACCCATTCCGTGCTGGCGTCAGGCACCGGGAGCGTGTAATACGGCGTGACGTCCGCCAGATCCTTCGTCGTGCCGAAAGACGCCGTGCGCCCGTTGTATACACGGAGCTTGAGCTTGGAGGTCTCAATGTCGCCTACGGTGAAGACCAGATTGCCGTTTTCTATATTCGTTTGGAACTCGGTCTTCTTCGGCTCGTCGATGCCGACGCATACTATCTCGCCGGCGAGGCCGTCGCCGTCAAAGTCGCCGGCGGCGGAGGCGTACATAGTCATTCCGATCCCTGAGCCGGAAGGGATGCCGGAGATGCTGCTCGCGGCGACGTTGTTGTTTCCCTTTCCGTACAGAGCGGAACCGTTCTTCCCGGCGACAGCGATCTCAAAGACCTGATTGCCGGGGATCTTGTTTCTGCCGAAGGGGTTGTCCGTGGTATACGGATCGTATCCCTCCGGAAGCACCGTGGTATCGAAGCCGAGCGCGGTAAAGACGTCCGCGTCCTGACCTTCGAAGCCGTTTTCGAGGTTGGTCGCCGCGTCGACGGGGGCCGCCATGGCAGGCAGCAGGCCGAATACCATGACGAGAGCCAGTACGGCGCCGAGCAGCCGTTTACTCTTTCGTTTCATCTGATTCCTCCTTGATGACTTCTGGATTGTCTGTTTCCGTTATCTCATCGTTTTTTCTTCTGTACCTGATGCACAGCAGGGTTATGATCACGCCGAGCACGAATGCGATCACCCCTGCCAGGATGTAGCCTCCGGCCGCGTTCGGCAGGACGAAGGCTCCCAGCACCGAGCTCTCGGCCTCGGGACTGAGCCGGCCGGCTACGGTCCTCACGGAGACGATAAGCGCCGCGAAGAGGACGAGCGAAGCCGCCGAGAGCGCGCCGAGGGATTGTCTCTTCCGCTTCCTGCGCAGCCGTCGGCTTCTCGCCGAGAGCTCCTGCAGGGATTGCTCAAGGGAATATTTCAATTTCACCACCTCTATCCGCAAAAAGACATTAAAGACAGAACTTCTATTAATTAGTCGCAGCTCTGAAGGATTTTTCTCATACTTTTTTCAAATTAATAAAAACTCCCGCCCTTCCGAAAAAGAGCGGGAGTTATTCTTCTTTATCGGCCCGTTATTCCGACTTGGCCATGAAGCGCCGGAACGCGAAATAGAGCACGGCGCCGACTGCCAGAGGCATGGCGTAGCCTATGTAGGAAAATGCTCCGGGCTTGGATACGAGCAGATTATACAGCGCGTGGAACGTCATCGAGAGGGAGAGAGCTCCGAGAATGCCTGCGAAGGAGACGATGCGGAAGCGCCTTATCAGCACGAGCCCGAAGGCCAGCTCCAGCAGGCTCACGACGTGCATGACGCCGACGGCGAGGCCGCGGATGAGGATGTAGGAGAGACGGCCGGCGCCGGAGGTGAGTATGTAGCAGCAGTTTTCCAGCGTCGCGAAGCCCGCCCCGAGAGCGACCGCGAAAAGAAAGATCTTGTCGTCCGAAGGATTGAAAACGTAGAGGATAAAGAGCAGGGGAAGAAGCTTGATGAGCTCCTCGACGACGGGGGAGATATAGATGGAGACGTCC
Source organism: Bacillota bacterium (assembly GCA_016283945.1). Taxonomy (GTDB): domain Bacteria; phylum Bacillota; class Clostridia; order Peptostreptococcales; family Anaerovoracaceae; genus RGIG2707. The sequence continues at coordinate 1,091 of JAEENW010000061.1, read as the reverse complement.
TCCGCCGAAAGCTCGCTCAGCGTGCTGAGAAATCCGGTTATGTAGGCGGATATGAGGCAGAGCACCATCCCGATGAGAGAGGCGATCATGAAGCGCCTCGCGTCGCCCTTTATGAAAAAGAGCGTGACCGCCAGCGGGACGGCTATGCAAAGAAGGATGTTCTCGGCGTAGATCATGCCTTCCTCACCACCCTTCTCAGAGCGAGGTACATCATTATCAGCATGGCGGTAGTGGACGAAAAGCCGACGAAGTACATCGGCTCGGCGCTCATGTACATCGAAAACAGCGCCCAGGTGAAGCCGCCGTATGCCAGACAGAGACTGCGTATGTGGGATCCGACTCCGCAAAGGGAGCGGATGACTTTAATATAGAAGAAGAGAAGGATCGCGAACATGAGGACGTAGTTGCAGATATCGACCGGGAGCACGGCGGACTCGGGTATGAACGAGAGCGACGCTTCTCCTGCCATCAGGAGCGTTCCGGCTATGGCCAGGACGACCCATTCCTTCCGCGACAGCCCCTCCGTGCGCACGATGCAGCGGCAGACTGCGCAGACGAAGTACATGAATATGAGCCCGTCGAATATATCCTTGAACCACTCGCCCGACCAGACTATCCAGAGCGCGATGTTGACGGCGGTAAAGCAGATCGAGCCGACCGTCACCGACATGAGCTTCGCCTTGCTCCTGCCCATGAGAGATATAAGACCGGCCGCAAGCAGCAGCAGCGCGCCGTCCTGACTGACCTCGGAGGAGGAATAGGGGAAACGGAAATCCGGACGGATTATGCCGTGGAGCATCCAGAAGACGTCGCTTGCCATGAACGCCACCATTCCGAAAAGGAAGAGTATCAGTGGATAAAAGTATTCTTTCTTGTCAAGGAGCCGGTATGTCTGCACGCAGATCCCGACGAGTGCCGCGAGCTGAAGCAGATTGCAGCATAATCCGATCCAGGGGTAGCTCATTTGTCCCACCTGTCCCCGGCGTCGCGGAGTCGGACGCACAGCAATGTGACGGATACGCCCAGCAGGAAGGCGAGAACGCCGATGACGACCCAGCCCAGATGGTGACTTGTGAGGATGAGACTGCCGT
>JAEENW010000060.1 GCA_016283945.1 Bacillota bacterium | reverse complement strand
GGAGCTCACGCTCATACGCGTGAGCGACGAGAGGAAGAGCGATCTGCTCTACCGCGCCGGAAGCGTCGCGCTGCCCTGCCTGATGATACAGATGGGGATGCTTCCGCTTCTGTGCTTCGATTTCCTGCGCCTTTCTCCCGCGTCGCTCGCCGTGAACCCTCCGGCCGTCGCTGCGGCTGCGCTGGAGCTGCCTCTCGGCCTGCTCGCCTTTACAGCGCACGCGGCGAGGCTCGTCTCGGACAGGGCGGGGCTGGGTGCATTGTCCCTTGTCCTGCGGCTGCTCTTCGCCGGGCTCACGGGCAGCCTATCGCTCGGGGCGCGCTTCCTCAACGCCCTGAGCCGCTTCTCAGCCGCTTTCGCGCGCGACGTCCCGGCGCCTCCCCCGGGGCTTCTCATGCTGTGGTACTGCGGCTTCTTCTTTTTCTTTTCGGAGACGAGGGCGATGCTGCTCAGGCGCAGAAAGGACGCCGCGCTGATCTCGGTATGGGCGGCCTTCATCGCCGCGTCGGCCCTGGTCCCTTACGCCGCGGGCTGCGCCTCCGCACCCCTGCCCTGGAGCTACGGGCTCGCTCCGGTCTGCTTCGTGGACGTGGGGCAGGGCGACTGCGTCCACGTTCACGCCGGAGGGAAGGACATACTCATAGACGGGGGCGGCTCGTTCTACTCGGACGTTGGGGAGGGCGTGCTCAAGCCCTATCTGCTGAAGAACGGAGTGACTAAGATAGACCTGGCCTTCGTCACGCATCCCGACCTCGACCACATGAAGGGCCTCGCGGAGCTGTCGAAGAGCTTCCCCATAGAGGCGCTCGCCTATCCGGGAGTCTATGAAGGGGAGGAGTTCGCGGAGATAGAGGCGGCGGAGAGGCTCCCGCTGAGGGCTCCGGACAGGGTCGAGCTCGGCGGCGCCTCCTTCGAGGTCCTGCTCCCGGGAGCGGCCGACGCGGGGGCGGAGGACGACAACGCCAACAGCCTGGTGATGATGCTCCGGCTTGACGGTCTCAGCGTGCTCCTGACCGGCGACATGGACTTCGCCATGGAGGAGAAGCTGCTCGCTGAAGGCGCGGAGCTTCGCTGCGGCGTGCTCAAGGCCGCCCACCACGGCTCAGCCTATTCGGGGAGCGAGGCCTTCGTCCTGGCGGCGGATCCGGGCTTCGAAGCCATATCCTGCGGCAGGAACAACAGCTACGGTCATCCGGCTCCCCGCGTGATTGATTTGGCCCGCGAAAATGGTATAATGTACGGACGGACCGACCTCATGGGCGCGGTCCTGATAGTAAGAGCGGAGAGCGGGGGCTTCCTCGCGAGGAACGCCTCCGGGAGCGTCACATGGCATATACGAACAGACAGGAAAACAGAGAGCACGCTTTCAAGACGATCCGAAAGGTGATAGAGGCTGCCGCGGTGAGCGGCGCCTGGCCTCACTGCGTCCTGCTCTGCGGGAGCGAGGAGTTCCTCATCCGCTGGGCGGAAGGCTACATCCGGGACCGCGTCGTCGAGCCCGCCACGGCAGCGCTGGATCTATCGGTCTTCGAGGACGCTCCGTCCTATCAGGACGTCTACGCTGCCTGCGAGACTCTGCCGATGATGTCGCGGAAGAAGCTCGTGCTCGTGAGGGGCGAGCATCTCTTCGGCGCCCAGGCGGGCGAGTCCGACGCGAAGCTGCTCGCGGAGTATCTCCCAGAGCTTCCGGACTCGACTCTGCTCGTTATGAGCTGCCCCAAGCCGAACAAGCTCAAGGCGCTCTACAAGGCCGTATCGAAGAGCGGCCTCATCTTCGACTTCGCTCCGCTCGACAACGCCACCCTCGCGGGCTGGATGCAGAAGCGCATGAAGGACGCCGGGCTCTCCGCGGATACCGGAGATCTGATGGACTTCGCGCTTGACGCCGGCTACGGGGCGAGGGACAGCAGCTACGGTCTCTACGATCTGGAGAACGATCTCAGGAAGGTCATAGCCCTGTCGGAGGGCGGAAGGGTCACGCGCGAGGCGCTGAAGGCCGCGGCTCCGAGAAGGGCAGAGAGCGACGCCTTCGCGCTCATAGACTCCATGTTCTCAGGACAGCGCTCGAGGGCCTACGAGATACTGGCGAACAACATAAGCGCCGAGATGCCCTCGCAGCAGACCTCCGTAGTGCTGCGCTTTACGGGGCTAATAATCTCCCAGCTCGAGATAATGCTCGAGGGCTCGGAGAGAAAGGCCGAGGGGCAGAGCCTGCAGCGCATCGCCGCAGAGATGGGCGGGAGCGAATACAGGCTGAAGAAGGCGCTCGCGGCGGCCTCGGGAAGGAGCCTTCCGAGGCTCAGGAGGGATCTTTTCAACGCCCTCCAGATAGAAAAGGACATCAAGAGCGGGGCGATGGATCCCCGCATGGCTATAGAGCTCTTCATGGCGGGGCTCTGGGAGGCGCGATGAAGGACTTCAAGGACCTCACAAGGGAAGAGAGGCGCGCGGCGCTCAAGGCCCTCGGGCAGCAGAGCTTCCGCGAGGGGCAGATCTTCGAGTGGATATGCCGCGGCGCCCGGAGCTTCGACGAGATGAGCAATCTCTCCAAGGAGCTCAGGGCTTCGCTCTCGGATAGCTACACTCTGGGAAGCCTTAGCGTCGAGGTCGAGCAGATCTCGTCCGACGGCACGCGCAAATACCTCCTTGGGCTCCCCGACGGCAACAGCGTCGAGGCTGTGCTCATGCGCTACGAGTACGGCAACAGCCTCTGCATCTCCACCCAGGTCGGCTGCAGGATGGGCTGCTCCTTCTGCGCCTCGACCATAGGCGGAAAGCTCAGGGATCTCAAGGCCTGGGAGATGCTCGACGAGTTCGTGCGCGCGGAAAAATACACGGGAGAGCCGGTAAACCACCTCGTTCTGATGGGGATAGGCGAGCCCTTCGACAACTACGCCGAGGTCTCGGAGTTTCTGAGGCGTATACACGATAAGGACGGCAAGAACCTGAGCTTCCGCAGCATCACGGTGTCGACCTGCGGCCTTGTTCCGAAGATATACAGCTTCGCGGAGGATTTTCCGCAGGTCAATCTGGCCATATCTCTTCACGCGGCGACTCAGGAAAAGCGCGAAAGGCTGATGCCCGTGGCTAAGGCATACCGCCTGGACGAGCTGATAAAGGCCTGCAGAGAGGTAAGCGAAAAGACCGGAAGGCGCGTGAGCTTCGAATATACCCTGATAGCGGGAAAAAACGACGGAGATGAGGACGCGCGTGAGATAATAAGCCTGCTTCGCGGCATGCTGTGCCACGTAAACCTGATCCCGCTCAATCCCGTCAGGGAGACCGGACTTTCGGCGAGCACGAGAAAAAGGGCGGAGGAATTCCGCGATAAGCTCGAAAAGGGAGGCATCCCCGCGACCGTGAGAAGAACTCTCGGAAGCGATATAGACGCCGCCTGCGGGCAGCTCAGAAAAAAAGCGTCAGCTAACGCTCATCATCCCGGCTGAGATCGCCGAAGCGTTTTTCAGCCTCCGTACGCTCACCCTCGAGGTGAGCGTTTGCATATACGTCGATATACTGGGCCTTGAGCTTGTCGTAGAGTATCCTCTGACTGGAATAAAGCCCGGAGTAGCCCGAGAGGACGTAGCTCACGCTGCAGGCCAGCGAATAATAGAGCATGCCGTCCGCGCCGAAGAGCTCGACGGCGAGAACTATCGAAGCTACGGGCACGTTGACC
>JAEENW010000059.1 GCA_016283945.1 Bacillota bacterium | reverse complement strand
AAGGGGGCTCTGGGGCTGGATCATAGCGATCGCCGCCTTCAGGATGCTCTCGCTCGTCGCCGTAACTGCCTTTGCCGGGACGGTCTCGGGCTTCCTCGGGAATATATGGACCGCGAGCCTCAGCGCGGACGAGGCGCTTCCTGTCATCAGGCAGGCGTTTTTCCTCGCGCTGGTGATGTTCGCCTGCGAGGTCCTTCGCGGCGAGATGGAATACCGCTGCACCGCCCGTGCGAGGACCCTTCAGAGGGAGAAGATCTTCGCGAAGGTCGTGGAGCTAGACGCCGGACGCATCGAGCGCTTCGGCCCGGTCTCCGCCATCAGCACCTCCGTCGACGCGGTCGAATCCATACAGCACTACTATTCACTGTACCTGCCGGGGCTCATCTACTGCATGTTCTCTCCGATATACCTCTTCTTCCGGCTCAGGAGGGTGTCGCTCACAGCCGCGCTGATTATGGCGGTCACGGCCGTCCTGCTGCTTCCCGCGAACAACCGCTCGCGCATAGGGATACAGAAGAGGAAGAAGGCGTACTGGACGAGGATGGAGGACCTGACGGGCTACTATCTCGAGAGTCTCCGAGGCCTCACCACCATAAAGCTCTTTGAGCGCGACCGGGACCGCTCCGCCGGCCTCAGGGCCCGCGCGGACCGCTTCACCGAGAGCATCATGGACGTCATGAAGGTCAACTTCGAGTCGTTCCTGATAACGGAGGCGATGATCAACGCCGCGCTGATAATATCGGTCGCCGTGACAGCCTGGCAGCTCGCTGCCGGGAAGATCGCTCTCTCCTCCGCGATACTCGTAGCCATGCTCGGCTACAGCTTCTTCAACTCATTCAAGGAGCTTCTGAGCGCGACTCACAGCGCCATCACCAGCGTCGCCGCCGCGTCCAAGATAGACAGCGTGCTCGCGATCGACACATCGAGGCCCTTCGATCCGAAGGCTCCGGCTGATCCCGAGCATTACAACGGCATAAGGCTGGAAAACATCTCGCATTCCTACGAGGGCAGGGGCTGGGCGCTGAACGGGGTGGACATGAGGATAGAAAAGGGCAAGGTCACCGCCCTCGCCGGGCTCTCCGGCTGCGGAAAGAGCACCTGCGCCTCCCTCATGATGAAGTTTCTCGACCCCTCCGGCGGAAAGATCTACATAGAGGGGCGCGACTATCTCTCGATAGATCCCGCCGAGCTGAGAAAGAAGATAATAATGGTCCCTCAGTCCGTCTTCGTCTTTTCCGGGACCGTCGCGGATAACCTCAGGATCGCCGCCCCGGACGCCACGGAGGACGAGATGATGGAGGCGCTCGAGGAGGTCGACCTCGCGGAGTGGGTGAGATACCAGCCGGACGGCCTCAACACCGACGTCGGAGACGAGGGCTCAAAGCTCTCCGGCGGACAGCGCCAGAAGATAGGAATAGCCCGCGCGCTGCTGAAGAAGGCCGAGTACATCATCTTCGACGAGGCCACCTCCAGCGTGGACGAGTCCAGCGAGCGCGACATCTGGGAATGCATAGGAAGGCTCGCTCTGACGAGGACCCTGATAATCATCTCGCACAGGCTCTCGACCATCAGGAACGCCGACATGATCTACGTGCTCGACAGAGGGCGCATAGCGCAGTGCGGAAGGCACGGGGAGCTCATGGAGCAGGGCGGCCTGTACAGAGAGCTCGTGACCGAGCAGAAAGCCCTTGAGGAGGGCGTGCTCAGAGGGGAGGCGGCTGAATGAACAAGGTTCCAAGATACAAGTATTCCATAGCCGAGATGACCGCGAGGCTGCTTCGGATAGCCTATCCGGTCAGGAGAGAGCTCGCCGCGTCCGTGGTCAGCAGCGTGCTCGGCAATATGGCCAGGCTCGGCGTCATGGCCTTCTCTTCCCTGCTCCTGCTGTACAAGGGCGGGCTGATCGAGGGAGGCAGCGGCTACGCGGCTAAGATGCTTGCGGTGCTCGCGCTGTCCGGCGCCGCCATCGCGGGCTGCCGCTACATGGAGGGAATGATCTCGCACGTCGGAGCGTACAGGATGCTCGCGATGATGAGGGTGAACTTCTTCGAGAGCGTCTCGCGGCTCGCCCCGGCTTACACGGTCGGGCGCAACACCGGCGACATAGTAAGCATAGCGGTCTCGGACATAGAGACCATAGAGTTTTTCTTCGCTCATCTGCTCGGGCCGGTGCTCACCATAATCGCGCTTCCGCTCACCACCATGATCGTCGCCTGGCACTACAGCCCTCGCTACGTCGGGGTGATGCTGCCGATCTACGTCATGATCAGCGTGATCCTTCCCCTGATCTCCATGAAGGCAGGGCGCGGGATAGGCGTGCGCTACCG
>JAEENW010000058.1 GCA_016283945.1 Bacillota bacterium | reverse complement strand
TTCATATTAAACGTGATCAATGATTATAGTTTGTAGAACCATACGAGATGCTTTTCTTAAATGCAATCAACGATTTAAGTATATAGGCGTTATCACTAAATGTCTTCGGCGCCCTCTGGCGCCGCGATAAGCTCAGCAATGGCCGGGGAGAGATCCCCGGCCTTTTCCTGTCAAAGCGGTATGGAACAGCGCCGGTCAAACTGATATAATCAAAACAAATAATTCAGATGATTGTTGTGTCAAAGAACCGAATAACATCATGAAGAAACGGATATTTTGCATAACTCTGGCCATCGCGCTCTGCCTGGCGCCGTTTTCTGCGGCGGCGATGTGAGCGAAGGCATCTACACATCCGGTTACGGTCTGTATAATGCTTTCGACGGTATAAGCGTCAGCGGTAAAGGCATCCTGAATGCTGCCGGAGGAGTCAACAGCGTAGGTATCCTAAGTGACGATATCGCTGTGAACGGGGCTTTCGTGACCGGAAGGGGCGGCAGCGCCTTCGATCTCACGAAGCTCGCCAGGTACGTGGCGCATATAATAGACGAGCTGTAAGGCGCGGGGCAAAGCTTTTGTTGTATTCAACATGCAAGTCCTATATAATTATGTTATAAGTCCTATAAGCTATTTCCGAAGAAAGGAGCAAAGCACATGAAAGAACTGTTTGAGAAGCTTCAGCAGACTCCCGAATTCAAGAAGGCCTGCGAGGTCCTCAAGGCTGAGGAAGACCGCACCTGGAAGGAGCATCAGGAGCTCGTACTGATCCCCGCGTTCTCCCGCTTCGAGGAGAAGAGGGCTCTCCATTTCCAGGAGATGCTCGAGGCCGAGGGATTCGAGACCGTAAGGGACGGCGTCAACAACGTCTACTACACCTTCAAGGGAACTGATCCCAACGGCCCGACTCTCTACCTGACCGCTCACATCGACACTGTATTCCCGATGGATACTCCGCTCGCCATCACCGAGAAGGACGGCAAGTACTATTGCCCGGGCATCGGCGACGATACCGCGTCCCTCTCCCAGGTATTCGGCATCATGAGGGCCATCAAGGCCGCTAAGATCCCCTTCAAGGGCAACCTCATCATCGGCGGAAACGTCGGCGAGGAGGGCCTCGGCGATCTTTACGGAATGAAGCATTTCTTCCTCAAGGATCACACCGACGGCATCGACGGCTTCCTCACCGTAGACGGCAACGGCAACCACATCACCTACGGCGGCACCGGCTCCTACAGATATGAAGTCACATTCAAGGGTCCCGGCGGACACTCCAACGGCGACTTCGGTATGCCGAACCCGATCCACGCCATGGGCAGAGCCATCGCGAAGTTCGCTGAGCTCGATGTTCCCAACAGCCCGAAGACCACCTTCTCCATCGGCGTAGTCAACGGCGGAACCTCCGTCAACTCCATCGCCATCTCCTGCACCATGCTCGTCGATATGAGATCCAACGGCAAGAAGGAGCTCGACGAGGTCGACGCCAAGTTCCACAAGCTCCTCAAGGAGGCCGTGGAAGAGGAGAACGGCCGCTGGGCGAAGGACAAGGAGAAGTTCTCCGACAAGTTCACCAGGCCCGGCACCACCCCGCTCTGCGAGAGAGTAGTTGAGCTCGACTGCAAGAAGGTCGGAGACAGGCCGGTAGGCAATCAGAACTTCGAGGACACCATCGTTCAGGCCGCGAAGAGCGCTTATGAGTCCATGGGCCTTGAGCCGAGCTTCAGCCCGGCCGGCTCCGTAGACGCCAACATCCCCATCTCCCTGGGCATCCCGGGCCTCGCTGTAGGCGCCGGTGGCCAGGCGGGCGGCGCTCACTCCGCCAGCGAGTGGTACATCCCCGACAACATCTCCGTCGGACAGTCCAAGCTCGTCCTTCTCGCCATGGGTCTCCTCGGCGTTGAGGGCGTCTGCGATCCGCTGCTCCCGAAGATGGGCAAGAGGAACTACTAGAAAAAGCAGCTTAATGGACTGCCCCTGAGGCAGTCCTGAAAACGAAAGGATCTGCCTTCAGACAGTCCTGAGAAACGAGAGAGCCTGCCCCGTCCGGGGCAGGCTCTTTTATATGCCTTTCTTTTCGTAAGCGAGCTGCTGATCTGCGTCTGCTGAGCCGCGTCTCCGCCGCGCTTATCGCTCTGCGGCGCGTTTCTCTTTCGCCGCGCTTCAGTGCTCCTTCGCGTACTTCTCGCAGGCTTCGCGCACCCACTGAAGGCGCGTGTCGTCGATGTCCGCGGGGACGGTGCAGTCGTCGCCTATCATCACGCCGAGCTGGCCGGCATCGTCGAGGATGGCGAACACGGCTTTTTCAAGCTCCTCGCGGCTCCCCTTGTAGATGACCCCCTCCTGCTCGAAGCCTCCGAAGACGGGCTTGCCCTTGAAGAGCTTCTTTCCCTCGCTGAGGGATACGCCCTCGGCGTGGACCGCCCAGTTGAAGGCCGCGGCCTCGTAGTCCTCGTAGAGCCTGAGGTCGTTGGCGAGCCCCGCGTAGCCGCAGATGTGCAGCAGGGTCATGTCGGAGAGGCTGTTCGCGTGGGCGAGCACCTTCTTCTCGGACGGGGCGATGTACTTCCTGTAGACGCCACCGGGGAAGTAGCCGGCCTGGTTGTTCACGCTGAGATAGACCGCGTCGGCGCCGCACTCCCTGATCAGCATCTCGTCTAGGGTGATAACGCTGTCCGCGATGATATCCAGAGCGGCCGCGACTGCCTCGGGATCCTCCTTCAACAGCTGCAGTAGCTTAGGCTCGGTGTTCGGAAGGCTGGGGAAGGTCAGGTTCATCGAGGTCTTCAGTATCATCGCGGGCGAGAAACCGGTGACGTACTTAGGAGCCTCGGAATCCTCGTAGAACGCGAGCACGCGCTCGGTCAGCTCTCTCGTCTTCTCGAAGAAGGGCGAGCCGGGAAGGGGAGGCTGGATCTTCCTGAGATCCTCCGCAGTCTCCACTCCAGATACGTCGACGGGCATGATCATCAGAGAGTCGTTCATGACCTTGATCACGTCCGGATCGAACTTTTCGCGGGCAGCCTTGTGCCCCATGATGTTCTTCTCAAATATAGCTTCGCTCTGAAGTCCCTTCAGCCATTCGCTCCTCGTCGTAAAGTGGTGGAATATCGCGAGAGGCACCCTGTCTACGGGCTCTCCCTTCAGGTAGCGCTGAAATCTTTCTCTTTTGTCCATGATGAGCTCCTTTGTGACCCTGGAGGCTCCGCGGCCGGACGTGCCTAAGGCGCCTGCGCCCGAAACCTCTCTACGAGAATATTAGTCTTCGCCCGGCGCCTGTGTCAAGGACGGGCAGCTTATGGTATCATCTACAGGTAAGGAAACAGCTGCCGGGGCTGTAAGAGGATAGTTATGAAGGTCCCGGGCGGAGCTGCGGAGGCGAATATGAACGCGGATATCGATATAAGCCGGGTGACGCTGAGGACGGAGCGCCTGATACTGAGGCCCTGGAGGCTATCGGATCTGGACGACTTCTACGCCTACGCGTCGGTGGACGGCGTAGGGCAGATGGCCGGATGGAAGCCCCATGAAAGCAGGGAGGAGTCCCTTAGTATACTTAAGAGGTTCATCGAGCAGGGGAAGACCTTCGCGCTCGAGCTGGACGGCAGGGTGGTCGGATCGGTCGGCATAGAAAGGTATGACGAGGATCAGTTCCCTGAGCTCGCGGATAAGCGCTGCCGCGAGATAGGCTATGTGCTGGCGAAGGACTGCTGGGGAAGGGGACTGATGCCGGAAGCCGTGTCAGAGGTGCTCCGCTATCTATTCGAGGATCTGGGGCTGGACGCCGCGCTGTGCGGGCACTTCCTGAGCAATAGGCAGTCGCTCAGGGTGCAGGAGAAGTGCGGCTTCAGGCACTACGATTACGGCAGATTTGAGACCGCGTCCGGCGCTTCCGAGGACGACGAGACGAGGATGATCACCCGGGAAGAATGGACGGCGCTTCGCCGCGGGGCGGAAAGCGCGCCGGGCGGAGAGTCCGCGCCGCAGGCTGTGCCGGACGAAGGATCAGCGCCGCAGCCCGTCCCGGTCGCCGGGCTATCAGCTGCCGCGCCTGAACCGGCAGTGGAGTACGCGGAAGTGCCCGCGCCCCTGAAGGATCACGGGGAGCCGCTGATCCTGAGCGACGAGGCGATGAAGCTTCGCATGGAAAAGGTCCTCGCCCGCATGAAGGCGCGCGGATTGGACAGGCTCGCGGTCTACTGCGACGCCGAGCACGGGTACAATTTCGCCTACCTGGCGGGCTTCTACACCCGCTTCGAGGAGGCGCTGATGCTGCTGGACGCGGACGGCGGGATGACCCTCGTCCTCGGCAACGAGAATCTGAACAAGGCTTCGTCGGCGCGCTTCCCGTGCAGGGCGGTGCTCGCGCCGCAGTTCTCGCTGCCCGATCAGCCGGACAGCGTCGGCGAGCCGCTGGAAGTCATACTGGGGCGCGCCGGACTCGCTCCGGGGCAGAAGATAGGGCTCGCCGGCTGGAAGCTTCTGAGGGAGCCATCCGCGGGTCAAGGCGCTGGCGGCGCGGCAAAGCCCTCAATAGGAGACGCGGCAGAGTCCTCAATAGGAGACGCGGCAGAGCCCTCCGGGCATCGGGCAGCTGCCGGGCTCTTTGACGTTCCCTCGTTCATAGTCGACGCAATCAAGAGCGCTGTGGAAGCTTCGCCGGACGGAGGAGCGAAAGCCGGCGGCGGGCCTGCCGGCGAGCTCGTTAACGCCACGGACATCTTCATAGGAGAGGACGGGGCGAGGACCGCGAGCTGCGCCGACGAGGTGGCTCATTACGAGTACGGCGCCGCTCTCGCCTGGGACAGCGTGCTCGACGCCATGGACGCCCTCGAGCCGGGCGTCAGCGAGCTTGAGCTCGGAGAGCTGCTGCAGCGCGAGGGCCAGCACACCGTCATCACCACCATCGCCGCGGCGGGAAAGCGCTTCGAGAAGGGCAACATGTTCCCCACGGGGCGCAGGGCCGCGATCGGTGCGCCGGTCTCGCTCACCGTGGGTTACGCCGGGGGCTCCTCGAGCAGGGCGGGCTATGCCGTGCATGACGCTTCTGAGCTTCCGCCGGGGGCGGAGCGCTGGCTTGCCGAACTCGCGAAACCCTACTTCCGAGCTTACGCACGCTGGATGGAGACGGT
>JAEENW010000057.1 GCA_016283945.1 Bacillota bacterium | reverse complement strand
AGTGGATGATACAGACCACCGACTACGCCGCCCCCGGAAGCTTCATAGGGCTCAACATGGTCCCCGACGCCTTCCACGTCATGAAGAAGTCCAAGTATTCCAACATGTTCGGAGACTACAGCTCCTACTCCCTGGAGATCGACCAGCTCTCCGAGAACATAGATGAGGAGGAGCTTGAAGATGAGTAACAGGCGCAATCTCGCCGCGTATCCGCACATAGTGTGGAGCGCGCTGTTCATCGTGGCGCCGATGCTCTTCGTCCTCTACTACACCTTCACCGACGGAGCCGGAGACCCGACGCTCGAGAACATCACGAGGATCGGCACCAGCAACTATCTGCTGATCTTCCTCAACTCGCTGTGCATGGCGCTGATCGCGACAGTGATCTGCCTCGTCATAGCCTATCCTCTGGCGTATATCTTCAGCCGCATGAGGGCGGACACCCAGAGCATCATGATGGTCCTCATCATGCTTCCGCTGTGGATGAACTTCCTCATCACGACCTATTCGTGGATGACCCTGCTCGAGGACACCGGCATCATAAACACCCTGCTCGGCTACATCGGGATAGGGCCCCTGCACATGATCAACACCCCGGGCGCCGTCATCACGGGCATGGTCTTCTGCTTCCTGCCCTACATGGTGATGCCGATCTACTCGGTCATGGCGGGCATAGACCCGAGGATCATCGAGGCCGCAAAGGACCTCGGCTGCAGCGACCGCGACGTGCTCTTCAGGGTGGTGATGCCCATGAGCATCTCCGGAGTCATCTCCGGGATCACGATGGTCTTCGTGCCCAGCATCAGCACCTTCTACATATCCCAGAAGCTGGGCGGAGGCACCTTCCAGCTCATAGGAGACACCATAGAGAGCTATTTCACCGGGACCGCGATCAACTTCCACTTCGGCGCGGCCCTGTCCATGGTGCTCATGATCATGATCCTGATCTCCATGGGAGTCATGAACCGCTTCGGCGATGAGAACGAGGAGAGGGGGCTGCTGAAATGAAGAAGCTCTCAAAGCTCTATCTCGCCATCGTATTCATCTTCCTGTACTCACCGATCGTGGTCATGATACTGATCTCCTTCAACGCGGGCGAGTCCACAGCCCACATGACGGGCCTTTCGCTGCGCTGGTACAGGCAGATGCTCTCCGACGACATCACGCTCAACGCCTTCAGAAATACTCTGGTGCTGAGCTCGGTTTCCGCGCTCGTATCAACGCTTCTGGGGACCCTCGCCTCCGTAGGCATCAGCCGCATCAGGAAGCGCAGGATCAGGAACGCTGTCAAGAACGTGACGAACCTGCCCATGGTCAACCCGGACATAGTCACCGGTATCTCCCTCATGCTGCTCTTCGTCTTCACGGCGCAGGCGCTGGGCAGGGAGTCGGCTCTGGGCTTCGGATCGCTGCTCATAGCGCACATAACCTTCAGCCTTCCCTACGTGATCATGAGCGTTCTGCCCAAGATCAACCAGCTCGACCGCAGCGTGCCCGAAGCCGCCATGGACCTCGGCTGCACTCCGATGCAGTCGTTCTTCAAGGTCGAGCTCCCGTTCATATCGCCGGGCATCGTGACAGGTCTGATCATGGCCTTCACGCTGTCCTTCGACGACTTCGTCATCAGCAACTTCACCAGCGGCGCGAGCTTCGAGACCCTGACCATCCACATCTATGCGATGATCAAGAAGTCTGTCAAGCCCGGCATCTACGCCCTGTCGACGCTGATCTTCATAGTCGTCATGACGCTGATCCTCGTTTACAATCTGCTCAGCAGCAGGGACAGGAGGGAGAGATGATGAAGAAGCTCCTGGCCCTCGCGATAGGGCTCATGCTTGCCGCCGGGCTCTCCGCCTGCGGGCAGACCGACGAGAAGCTCTACGTCTACAACTGGGGAGAATATCTCTCCGACGGAGTCTACGGCGACAGGGACAACCTTGCAGCCTTCGAGGAATACTACGAGGAGATCACCGGCCGCAGCATCAAGGTCTACTACACGACCTACCCGAGCAACGAGGACATGTACGCCAAGGTGAGCTCGGGGACCTCGATCTACGACGTCATCTTCCCCTCCGATTACATGGTCGAGAGGCTCATAGCGGAGGACCTGCTCCTGCCCATCAACATCGAGGAGGTCTGCGATGAGCTCGGCGCCGAGTGCTACTACGACACAGTGACCGAGGACTTCCGCGGGCTCTACTACGACCCCGAGGACAAGTACTCCGTGCCCTACACCTACGGGCGCGTCGGCATCATATACAATACGACTATGGTCGACGAGGAGGACTGCACCGGCTGGGAGATACTCTGGAACGACAAGTACGCCGGCAAGATACTGCAGTTCAACAACGCGCGCGACGCCTTCTCCACCGTACAGTACATGCTCGGCATCGACGTGAACACCACCGATCCCGCCGACTGGGAGCTCGTCTACGATAAGATGCTCGAGCAGAAGGAGATCATCCAGAGCTACGTCATGGACGAGATCTACAACAAGATGGAGTCGGGCGAGGCGGCCGTCGCTGCCTACTACGCCGGAGACTACTTCACCATGCTCGAGGTCAACGAGGATCTGGGCTTCTTCTATCCGGAGGAGACCAACATCTTCGTGGACTGCATGTGCATCCCCAAGGGCAGCGGCAATCCTAAAGCCGCGGCGATGTTCATAAACTACATGCTCAAGGACGAGGCGGCCATACCCAACGCCGAGTGCCTCTTCTACGCCAGCCCGCACGAGTGCGTATACACCGACGAGGACTACATCGAGGAGATGGGCGAGGAGGTCATGGAGGTACTCTATCCCGAGGACTTCAACTTCCGCGAGCAGCTCAACAAATACGCCTTCAGGAATCTCGATCCCGAGACCGCGGAGCTCGTCAACGGGCTCTGGGAGGAGCTCAAGATAGAGGGAGGGCTTCCGGACAGCATCTATATGACCGCGGGGATCCTCGCCGCGCTCATAGCGGCTGCTGTCATCGGGATCCTCGTGCGCAACAGGCGCAGGGCAAAGTGGTATTAGCCGTTAAAGAAAGGAGTAAGGACCGGTGAACCGGTATTTCGGGGACAGAAAATTCTACGGGCGGGTATTCGCCGTCATGGTCCCCATACTCATTCAAAACGTAATAACCAACTTCGTGAGCCTGCTCGACAACATCATGGTCGGGCAGGTCGGCACGGAGCCCATGAGCGGCGTGGCGATAGTCAACCAGCTGCTCTTCGTGTTCAACATAACGGTGTTCGGGATGCAGGCGGGAGCCGGCATCTACGCCGCGCAGTTCCACGGCAAGGGCGACAGTGAGGGCGTAGCGGACAGCTTCAGGATCAAGCTCTGGGGCAACCTCATAGTGGTGTCCCTGGCCTTCGCGGTCTTCCTGGGAGCCGGTCCGTCGCTCATTGACCTCTTCCTGCACGAGGGGGAGGGCGGCCTTGACCTCGCGGCGACGCACGCCTACGCGATGCAGTATCTCGCGATCATACTGATCCAGATCGTTCCCTTCGCGCTGTCGCAGACCTACTCAGGCACCCTGAGGGAGACCGGGGAGACCCGCGTCCCGATGATATCCGGCGTAAGCGCCGTCTTCGTCAACCTCATCGGGAACTACACCCTGATCTACGGAAAGTTCGGAGCGCCCGCCCTCGGGATCAGAGGCGCGGCTATCGCCACCGTCGCCTCCAGGTTCGTGGAGCTCGCCATACTCGCGGGCTGGACGCACACTCACGCGGAGCGCGAGCCCTTCATAAAGGGCATCTACAGGCGCTTCACCGTGCCCGGGAAGCTGGTCAGGGAGGTCGCCGTCATGAGCGCCCCGATGTTCGCGAACGAGCTGCTCTGGGCCGCGGGAACGACCCTGCTAAACCAGTGCATGTCCCTCAGGGGCATCGAGGTCGTCTCCGCGCTGAACATAGCCAACACGGTCAACAACCTCTTCTCGACCGGCTACTTCGCCATGGGCACGGCCATCTCGATCATGGTCGGGCAGATCCTCGGCTTCGGCGATCTGGAGAGGGCGGTCGACGAGGACCGCAAGATGATAGTCTTCACGGGGCTTCTGACCCTGGGCATAGCCGCTGTGATGTACGCGGTCGCTCCCATAGTGCCGGAGCTCTACAACACCACCGTCATGGTCAAGGGCATAGCCCGCGACCTGATCCGCGTGATAGCGCTGCTGATGCCCGTAGAGGCCATGACCATGGCCTGCTACTTCACCATGCGCTCGGGAGGGAAGACCGTGATAGTCTTCCTCTTCGACAGCGTATCGACCTGGGTGTTCAACGTGCCCATAGCCTATTTCCTCGGCCACTACACCGCGGTGCCCATCGTGCCGATGTACGCCCTGGTCTACGGGACCTATTTCATCAAGCTGATCATAGGCGCCGTGCTGGTGAAGAAGAGGGCATGGGTCAACAATCTGGTTTAAGACATGGGGGCGCGGTAAGCGCCCCGGACATGATACTGCATCGATTCAGGAGGTAAAGAAATGTCATTCATGGAACTCGCTTCTTCACGCTTCTCCGTGCGCAAGTTCAGCGACAAGCCCATCGAGGGCGAGAAGCTCGAGCAGATCCTGCAGGCCGGCAGGATCGCTCCAACCGCAAAGAACTGCCAGCCGCAGAGGATCTATCTGCTCGCCAGCGAGGACGCTATGCGCAAGATCAACGCGGTATGCCGCTGCATCTACGGCGCTCCCAGCTGCATAGTCGTCGCCTACGACGAGACCCGCGGCGCGAAGGGCACCGAGGACCTGCAGTACGAGGGCTTCAACTTCGCCGAGATGGACGCGACCATAGTCTGCACCCACATGATGCTCGAGGCCGCCGACCTCGGAGTGGGCTCCTGCTGGGTCGGCGCCTTCAGCAGGAAGAAGGTCCACGATATCCTCGGGCTGCCCGCCAACGAGCAGGTCTGCGCGCTCCTTCCCATCGGCTATCCCGCCGAGGGAGTCCAGCCCTCCGCCAATCACTACAGCCTCCGCGACTCCATGGAGACGGTGACCATACTCTAAGATGGCGCGCACCGATCCGAAAAAAGCCGGAAAGCGCATGGCGATCTGCGGGATCTTCAGCGCTCTGGCTATAGTCATAATGTTCCTGTTCTCGCTCATAGGGGTTGGAGCCTACGGGGGGCCTTTCGTCGCCTCCCTGCTTCTGATCCCCATAGTGGACGAGTACGACGCGAAGACGGCGCTGGTCTGCTACGCCGCGGTCGCTGCGCTTGGGCTCATGGTGCTTCCGGACAGGGAGCTCGCCGTGTTCTACCTCTGCTACGGCTGGTACCCGGTCGCCGAGACCTTCATCAGCCTGATCGACAGCAAGCTGGCGCAGATCCTCGTCAAGCTGGTCATCTACGCCGCCATCATCGGCACGGTCTACGGGATCATGGCGAAGCTCATGGGCTTCTCCGAGAACGTTCCCGAGGAGATGATGTACGGCTACGCGGCCATCGCCATCGCGGGCTTCGCGATATTCCTCTTCATAAGCAAGGCCTTCTACGCTGTGCGCTATCAGTGGCACGGGAAGTGGAGGCACAGGCTGATGAAATAAACGCCGCGCGCCTGAGCGGCGCTTTGCGGACCGTACTGCAGCCTGCCGTTTAACAGTGTTCTAAAAAGGAGGGAACAGTCATGAAAATCAGGTATTACCGCTGCGCGAAATGCGGCCAGATCATTGAGATCGTGAAGGGCACCGGAGTCCCCGTGGTATGCTGCGGGGAGGTGATGCAGGAGATCGTCCCCGGCACGACCGACGCGTCTTTGGAAAAACACGTTCCTGTATATGAAGTGAAGGACGGCAAAGTGTTCGTCGCGGTCGGTTCTGTCGAGCATCCCATGCTGCCCGAGCATTACATCGAATGGATCTCCGTTCAGACGAAGTACGGTTATCAGCGCAGAGAGCTCAAGCCCGGCGAGGAGCCCAAGGCATGCTTCTCCATCTGCGAGGGAGACGAGGTCGAAGCGGTATTCGCTTACTGCAACCTGCATTCTCTCTGGAAGGCTTAAGCGGAGCGGACGTACTGAAAGGGGGAACCGTATGAGATACATATGCCAGATCTGCGGATATGTGTACGATGAAGCGAAGGAAAAGCTCCCGTTCGCGGAGCTGCCCGCTTCATGGAAGTGCCCGCTTTGCGGGGCTGCCAGATCAGATTTCAAGCCGGAAGCCGCAAAGGCGGAGACCCCGGAAGCGCCTGCACAGGTCATTGAAGGCGACATGAAGGAGCTTTCCGCCGGCCAGCTTGCCGCGCTCTGCTCAAACCTCGCGAGGGGCTGCGAAAAGCAGTACAGGCTTGAGGAGGCGGAGCTCTTCAGGGAGCTTGCGGACTATTTTGCCGCGTCGGCTCCGGCGGTGGATGAGCCCTCCGTCGAAAAGCTCGCTGACGCGCTGCGGAGCGATATCGATCAGTACGCGGGCGTTCGCGCGGCTGCGGACGCTGCCTCTGACAGAGGCGCCGCCAGGATCTGCGTCTGGGGAGAAAAGGTCACGAGGATGCTTTACTCTCTGGTCAGCCGCTACCTGGAGGAGGGCGAGGATATGCTTGCCGGTACAGGCGTCTGGGTCTGCTCGACCTGCGGTTTTGTCTACGTCGGCGATAAAGCTCCCGAGCTCTGCCCGGTATGCAAGGTCCCCGCGTGGAAGTTTGAGAAGATCGAAGGGAGGGCATGACGATGAAGAAGATCGCGGTAAGAAACCTGAGACTGTGCACCAAGGACTGCCTCTGCCTCTATGTGTGCCCTACGGGAGCGACGGATACCGAGAACAGCGTCATCGACGCCGATAAGTGCATCGGCTGCGGCGTATGTGCCGAGGCGTGCCCGAGCGGCGCCATCAGCCTGATCCCGGTGGAGCTGCCGCCTCAGCAGCCGAAGACGGATCCAGTCAAGAACGTCCTCAGCGGCCTCGCGCAGAAAAAGGCGGACGAGGAAAAAGCCGCCCTGCAGATCGCGGAAGGGACGGACAGGGACGGCCTTTACCGACTGATGCAGGCGGTGGCCAGATCTGAACGCCTTGTGGCGGAGGATATAATGCGCGAGGCGGGCTTCATGCTGCCTCAGAGCGGCAACACTCACGAACTGCTGGAGAAGCTGATCGCCGATCCTCCTTCTCCCGATTTCCCGTCAGAGATTGTGGCTAAAATATTGAGAGCTGTACCGAACAACGAAAAGAAAGCGGAGCGGAAAGGAGAAGCGGAAATGACCAAATGGATATGCACAGTATGCGGACACGTTCATGAAGGCGAGCAGCCGCCGGCGCAGTGCCCGGTATGCAGGCAGCCGGCCGAAAAGTTCAAAAAGGCCGAAGAAGAAGTGAAGAAGAATCCGTATTCCGGGACCAAAACGGAAAAGAACCTGTGGGAGGCCTTCGCGGGTGAGTCCCAGGCGAGGAACAAATATACGTACTTTGCTTCCGTCGCGAAGAAGGCGGGCTACGAGCAGATAGCGGCGCTGTTCCTTCAGACCGCGGACAATGAGAAAGAGCACGCGAAGCTCTGGTTCAAGGCGCTTGGCGAGCTCGGCGACACTCCGGAGAATCTGCTCCATGCCGCGGAGGGTGAAAACGCGGAGTGGACCGATATGTACGAAAGAATGGCCGCAGAGGCTGAAGAAGAGGGCTTTTCCGCCCTTGCCGCTCAGTTCCGCGGCGTCGCTGCCATTGAAAAGATGCACGAGGAGAGATACCGCGCGCTGCTCAGGAATATCGAGACCATGGAGGTATTCAGGAAGAGCGGCGTCGTCATGTGGGAGTGCCGCAACTGCGGTCATGTGGTAGTTGGCACTTCTGCGCCGGAGGTCTGCCCCGTATGCAGTCATCCGCAGGCATACTTTGAAGTGAGAAAAGAAAATTACTGATCCGCGCGGGTTTTTCCGCAGTCCAAAAGATGCAGGGTCAGTCCGTCTGTTAGCAAATTAAAAAAGAGAACCGTC
>JAEENW010000056.1 GCA_016283945.1 Bacillota bacterium | reverse complement strand
TGAGCCTCGTGAGAGAGAGCTCGGTCTCGATGCGCAGGACCATGTCCATGTCGAGGGTGTTGGGGTGCGTGGTGAAGGGCCTCGCGGCGGCGCCGATCTCGAACGGGGTGAGGATCGGGGTCTCGACCTCGAGGTAGCCGCGGCCGTTCATGAAGGAGCGGATGCCGTTCATGATCTTCGTGCGCTTGATGAAGGTCTCCTTGACGGAGGGATCCATGATCAGGTCGACGTAGCGCTGGCGGTACCTGAGCTCGGTGTCGGTGAGCCCGTGGAACTTGTCGGGCAGAGGACGCAGGCCCTTGGAGAGCAGCGTGAGCTCCTCGGCTCTGACGGAGAGCTCGCCGGTCTTGGTGCGGAAGACCTCGCCCTTGACGCCGATGATGTCGCCGATGTCGAGCTTCTTGAAGGCCGCGTACTCCTCGTCTCCGAGCTCGTCCCTGCGGACGTAGATCTGGATGTCGCCCTTGTCGTCGCGAAGATGCGCGAAGCTGGCCTTGCCCATGATCCTCTTGGTCATGATGCGGCCGGCGAGAGCGGCCTTCTTCCCGGAATCGCTCTCAGCGGGAAGCTCCGCGAACTCCTTCTGAAGGTCGGCGGAATAGGCGTCCTGATCGAATTTGGTGATGGTATAGGGGTTCTTCCCCTCGGCCTGAAGCTTCTCGAGCTTGTCCTTCCTGATGAGGAACTGTTCTGTGAGGTCTAATACTTGTTCTTCTGCCATTGTAATGCTCCTGTTGTAAACGGCGGGGACTTTGGGCGCTTAGCGCGCTCCCTCCCGAAGCCGCTGGATCTACTGCTTTCTGATGTTCAGGATCTCGTAGCTGAGGGTCCCGTCCTCGACGGGGACCTCGACCACGTTTCCGACTTCCTTGCCCATGAGCTCCTTGCCGAGCGGGGACTCGTTGGAGATCTTGTCGTTGAGCGGGTCGGCCATGGTGACGCCGACGATCTGGTAACTGAACTTCTCTCCGGTCTCCCTGTCGAGAAGGTCTACGGTGAGTCCGAGGTTGACGTGCTCCCCGGTGAGCTCCTCCTCGTCGATGACCTTGGCGTTGCGGATCATGTTCTCGAGCTTCTGGATCCTGTCCTCGAGCTCGGCCTGCTCGTCCTTGGCGGCATCGTATTCGGCGTTCTCGGAGAGGTCGCCGTAGGACTTGGCCTCCTTGAGGTGCCTGGAGACTTCCTCTCTCCTGACGGAGACGAGGTAATCGTGCTCTTCAACGAGTTTGTTGTAGCCTTCCTTTGTGATTAAGATATCTTCGTTCATTTTATTAAGATCTCCCTCTTTTGAAATGTTTTGCGTGATGTATGTGGATGCGGATATGGGTGTACGTTTTGGGTGGGGCTTCAGCGCCCCAGCTTTTCGAGTACCGAGAAGAACTCGCCGGCGCTTGAAGCGGTGTTCAGGGCCCTCCTCAGCTCCGCTGAGCCGCGTATGCCCTTGGTATAGAAGCTCGCGTGCCCGCGCATCTCGCGCAGGGCCGTGTACTCGCCCTTGTCGTCCGCGAGCAGACCGTAATGGACGCGCACGGTCCCGATTATATCGCCGGGCTCAGGCCTCTTGGGAAGCGGCTTGCCGCGCCAGGCGGCTCTCAGCTCGTCGAACAGCCAGGGATCGCCCATGGCGCCTCTTCCGGCCATTACGGCGTCGCAGCCGGTGTATTCGAGCATCCTCATGCCGTCTTCGGCGCTGAAGACGTCGCCGTTGCCTATGACGGGGACGCTGACCGCCTGCTTGACGCGCCTTATGGCGTCCCAGTCGGCCTTGCCGCTGTAGTACTGCTCCCTCGTGCGCCCGTGGACGCAGACGGCGGAGGCTCCCGCCTCCTCCATGAGGGCGGCGAACTCCGCTGGATCGAAGGGCTCAGGCCCAATGCCTGTGCGCATCTTGACGGTGACGGGCTTTCCCGCGCCCCTGACGGCCGCGCGCACGCACTCGGCGGCGAGCTTCGGGTTCTTCAGCAGGGCCGATCCCTCGCCGTTCTTCACGACCTTGGGGACCGGGCAGCCCATGTTGATGTCGATGAGCACGTTCGGGAGCTCACGGAGCATCCCCGCGGCCTTCTCGATGAACTCGGGCTCGTGGCCGAAGAGCTGTATGCCCAGAGGGGCTTCGCCCTCGCGGTATTTAAGTATAGCCTCGGAGCCGCGGCTTCCGTAGCAGAGGCCCTTGGCGCTCAGCATCTCGGTGTAGCAGAGCGAGGCGCCGTGAGCCGCGCAGATGAAGCGGAACGCCGAATCCGAGAAGCCCGCCAGCGGGGCGAGCAGGAACGGCGCCTCCAGCCCGCTGAGGATCTCCCTGAAGCTCCGGGGTGCGTTCAGGCTCCCTGAAGCCGCTCCGGGGATCCCGGGCGCTTCGGCGCGGACGGCCTCCGTATCGGGACTAATCCCCATTCGGGATCCTTACGGCCCTTTCGATGCGGGCGATCGACAGCGCGATCATGAGCCCGGGGATCCTGGTGGGCTCGGTGATGTCGACTCCGAGCATCTCGCGGATCTTCTTGAGCCTGTACTGGACGGTGTTCGCGTGGATCTTCATGATCCTGGCGGTCTGCGCGGTAGAGAGGCCGGCGTCCAGAACGAAGGTCTCGAGGGTCTCGATGAGGTTCCTGCACTTGGCGTCCTGGGAGGCCATGAGGGGCCTGATCAGGTCCATATAGTTGCGCTTGATGTTTCCGCTCTCGGCTGTGATGGACACGACGTTGGAGGCGAGCGCTATCTCATACTTGCTGAAGGAGTAGCGGCTCGGGAATATGTACTGGATGTAAGACTCGGTCTCGCTGATCTCCTGGAAGGCCCTGCAGGTGTTCTCGACGGAGTCGATGCCCGTGATGTAGAAGGCCTTGCTCGAGGCGCTGCGGCAGATGGACTGAAGGAGATCCTGCCACTCGCCGTCGATGAACTCGACCTTTTTGTTGGGCCTGAGGACTACGCCCGCGAGCCCCTCCTGGTCGCTGAGCTTGAGCACCTTGAGGTCATACTTGGTCTCGAAGGATACGATCTCCTCGACACCCTTTTCCTCGATCGGGCCGGGGAAGTAGAAGACGACCTCGAGACTGTCCTCCCTGATGCCCATCTCGTCGAGCAGGGAGTAGGCGAGGCTTCTGTTGCCCCTCCTGACCGCCCTGACGAACTCGCCGGCCATATCCCTTTCGGGCTTGAAGTTCCACATGCGCATCGAGAGCTCGATGATCTCGGAGATCTTGCCGAGGTCGTCGATGCTGAAGGAGCCGTCGTTGTCGACCAGGGCGAGGTGATACTTCTCTCCGTCGAGGTCGATGGTGCGCCAGTAGCTGAAGATGCGGCCGCCGGCGACGCTGATGCTCTTCTCCTGCTGCTCGTCGCTCTTGAGGAACGCGTTGATCAGTTCAGCTACAGTGGTGCCCTGTCTGGTCTCGGCGATGACGACCACGTTGAACTCCTTGGTGAAGATGACCACCTGGAAGTTGTTGTTGGAGGCCGCCCCGTAGAGCGCCGCCGGGAAGTTGGAGTACTTCTCGAAGTTGAGCAGATGATATACGGTGTTGCTGATCAGATTGTTAGAGAATGAGTCTGCCATTTTGCTTTTTCCTTATTGCTTATGGTCCTGTGTTTCGCTCTTTTCCGCGGGAGCGCTTCCGCTATCTTCGGCCTCGCCGGCGGGAGCCGGTTCGGACTCAGGTACTGTGTTTTCTGCGGGTCCGGTGAACTCCGGAGCCTCAGAGGGCTCGGCGATCGCTTCGGGCTCGGCGGCCTCAGCCGGGGCTTCGGGAGCTTCAGCCGGGGCTTCGGCGCTCTCCGGGAGCGCCTGCGAGGTCTCCGGCTCGGGCGGCTCTATGATCTTTCCGTCCCTGCCGAGCTCGCGGATGACGGGCTTTCCGTCGCTTCCGATGACGGCGATCCTGGTCGCCTTCGGAGCCTGGGCCTTCTGGAGGGCTGCCGCGTTCTGGATGGCGGCTCTCTCGGCCTCCTCGGCCTCGCGCGCCTCGCGCTCGGCTCTGGCCTGGGCCTCGATCTTCTCCTTGCGCTCGCGCGCCTTGTTCTCGAGGTCCTGCTCGGCCTTGAGCTCCTCTACGCCCTTGGTCCCGGTGAAGATGGCCTCGAACTGCTCGCCGTCGATGGTCTCCATCTCGAGCAGGGCGTCCGCGACGGCCTCGAGCTGCGCGTCGTGCTCAGCGAGAATGGCCTTGGTGCGCTCGTACTGCTCGTCGAGTATGCGGCGGACCTCCTTGTCGATCCTAGAGGCGAGGTCCTCGGAGAAGTTCTGCTTGGAGGTGAAGTCTCTCCCGAGGAAGACCTCGTCGGCGTCGCTGTAGTTGACGGGGCCTATGGCCTCGGACATGCCGTACTTGGTGACCATGTCGTGCGCGACCTTGGTCGCCCTCTCGAGGTCGTTGCTGGCGCCGGTGCTGATGTCGTCGAGCCTGAGGCTCTCGGCCACGCGGCCTCCGAGCAGCACGGCGATCTCATCGAGCATGTCGCCCCTCGTGGCGTAGTATCTGTCCTCCTCGCCGAGGTTCATGGTGAAGCCGCCCGCGCGGCCTCTGGGCATGATGGTGACCTGGTGCACCGGATCGTAGCCCGGGATGCACCTGGAGACCACGGCGTGGCCCGCCTCGTGGAAGGCCGTGAGCCTCTTCTCCTTGTCGCTCATCACGCGGCTCTTCTTCTTGGGGCCGGCGATGACGCGGGTGATGGCCTCCTCGAGGTCGTCCATGTGGATGATGGTGCCGTTGCGCCTCGCGGTGAGGAGCGCGGCCTCGTTCATCATGTTCTCGATGTCGGCCGGGGTGAAGCCCGGAGTCCTCTTGGCGAGGACCTTGAGGTCGACGTTCTTGTCGATGGGCTTGCCCTTGGCGTAGAGCTGGAAGACGGCCTCCCTGCCCTTGACGTCGGGCGCGCTTATGGTGACCTCGCGGTCGAAGCGGCCGGGCCTGAGTATGGCAGGGTCGAGGACGTCGGGACGGTTGGTCGCGGCGAGGATGATGATGCCCTCGTTGACGCCGAAGCCGTCCATCTCGACGAGCAGCTGGTTGAGGGTCTGCTCGCGCTCGTCGTTGCCGCCGCCTATGCCGGCGCCCCTGCGCCTGCCGACGGCGTCGATCTCATCTATAAATACTATGCAGGGCGCGTTCTTCTTGGCGTCCGCGAAGAGGTCGCGCACGCGGCTCGCGCCCACGCCGACGAACATCTCAACGAAGTCGGAGCCGGAGATCGAGAAGAACGGAACGCCCGCCTCGCCCGCGACGGCCTTGGAGATGTAGGTCTTTCCCGTTCCCGGGGGGCCTACGAGCAGGACGCCCTTGGGGATCCTGGCGCCGAGCTCGAGATATTTCTTGGGGTTCTTGAGGAAGTCGACGATCTCGCTGAGCTCCTGCTTCTCCTCCTCGAGCCCCGCGACGTCAGCGAAGGTGACGCGCTTGTCGCCGTCGCGCTGCATGACCGCGCGCGATTTGCCGAAGTTCATCACGCCGCGGTTGCCGCCGCCTCCCATCATCCTCGAATAGAAGAAGATGAGGAAGCCGAACATGAGCAGGGTCGGAAGCCAGCCGAGCAGCCCGCTGAGTATGGAGGGCTGTATGCTCTCGACCTTGAGAGTGCCCTTGGCGAGCTGCGGGTAGATGAAGTCCTGGCTGACGATCGCCATGTCGTAGCTCGTCGGAGCGTATGAGACTATGAGCGAGCCGTCCTTGAGGGTCGCGTTGTAGTAGCGGCCGCTCTCGCTGATGTAGACCTCGCTGACCTTGGAGTCGTTCAGAAGCTCGATGAACTGCGAGAACTCGACCTCTGTGCGCTGGGCGTTCTGGCTCCCCATGCCCCTGAAGGAGCTGACGAGGGCGATGATGCCCAGGAAGATCATCACGTAAAAGAGCAGTGTTCTGCCCGTTCTCGGATCTTTTTTGTTGTTCACTGATATTTTCCTCCGTGTTCGCAGCAAATAATTTGCTTTGAGGATACAATTCCAAGGGCGATTATATTACCACACTATGCGTTATTCTTCAAGTAAATGTGAATTTTCTGTGTTCCGCGAACAAATCGGGCGTTCCGGCCCTTCCGGGCGCCTGAAGCGCAGCTCGCCCGCCGCGGTCTCGGCGCTGTAGCCGTGCGGGAACTGCGAAAGCGAGCGGTTGCTGCCCTCGCGCACCGTCCTCATGAAGGCCTCGAGGTGGGCGCCTGCGATGTCCTCGTCGAGCCCGAGCGCGAGGAAGATCCTCCTCACGGCCCGCTTGAAGACCGCCGGATGCAGGGCCTTCAGCGCCCTGCGGCTCACGCGGATCTCGCTCAGGGGAGCGGCTGCCCTTTCGCCGGCTCCGGCGTGAGGGACGTGCTCCGTCCTCGCCGCCCGGACGGCTTCCTCTATGCCCTGCTCCCTCAGGAAGCGCGCGGCCTCAGCCTCGAGGTAATCGTCGTCCTCCGACGCGCTCCTCGAGAGCCTCACGAGCCCTTCCTTGAGCGAGGGGTTGTACTGCTCCGCGAGCTGGGGCAGCAGCGAGTGCCTGAGGCGGTTCCTCATGTAGTCGTCGCTCGCGTTGGTGCTGTCGAAGCGGGGCGAGAGCCCGCGCCTGCGGCAGAAATCTTCGATCTCCGAGCGCGGGGTGTCGAGCAGGGGCCTTATGACCCCGTCGGCGCGCTCGTATTCCATCGCGGCGAGCCCGTGGACGCCGGTCCCGCGCAGTATGCGCATGAGGACGGTCTCCGCCTGGTCGTCGCGGTTGTGGGCGAAAGCGGCCTTGCCGGGTCTCTTCCCGAAGGCGCTGCCCTCCGCGAGGGCGAGCAGCCCGTCGTGCCTGGCCTTGCGGCCGGACTCCTCGACCGAGATGCCGGTCTCAGCGGCCACGGCCTCCACGTCGACGCGCTTCACGCTGAGCGGGACGTCCAGACCCGCGCAGGTCTCCTCGAGAAAGCGCACGTCGGCCTCCGCGTCCTCGCCCCTCATCAGGTGGTTGAGGTGGAAGGCCTCGAGCTCGAAGCCGAGCCTTTCGCGCAGCTCCGCGAGTATGTAGAGCAGGCAGAGCGAGTCGGGGCCTCCGGACAGGCCGAGGACCACGCGGTCGCCCTTCTCTATGAGCGAATGCTCTTTTATCGTCTTTCTGACTGTGAGTTCAGCGTTCAATGTTCCAATTCGCCGGCAGTTCAGCGTTTATCGCTCTCGATCGCCGGCAGTTCAGCGTTCATCGGTAATAGGCGATCCCAGCTCCGGGGCGCCCGAAGCGCAGCTTGCGGAGCCTTCCTGAGCTCCGCCGGGCGCGGTTTTCCCGTCCGGCTCGAGCCCGAAGACCCTGCAGGCGTTCAGGTAGGTCTGCTCGGCTATGTACTCGAGCGAGTTGCCCCTGATCTCCGCTATCTTCTCCGCGGTGTAGCGCACGTAGGGCGGCTTGTTGAGCTGGCCCCTGAAGGGCACCGGGGTGAGGTAGGGAGCGTCGGTCTCGACAAGGAGGTCGCGTATGTCCGCTGTCCGGGCGACCTCAACGCTCCTCCTCGCGTTCTTGAAGGTGACGGGTCCCGCGAGGCTTATGGAGGCTCCGAGCTTCTCGTAGGTCCTCGCGAGCTCGGCGCTGCCCGAGTAGCAGTGCAGGAGCACCCTCGCGTCGGGCCTTCCGTCCGGCTTGGGCGGGAAGCGCCCCGTCCTCTCCTTCGAGAAGGCGCCGCTCTCCCTGAGTATCCTCAGGGTGTCGTCGTCGGCGTCCCTGGAGTGGACGATTATTGTCTTGTCCTCCTCTATGGCGAGCTCGATCTGCCTCCTGAACCAGTGCTGCTGGGAGGGCTTGTCGGTATCGTCGTAGTGGTAATCGAGCCCGATCTCGCCTATGGCGACGACCCTGGGCTCGCGCGAGAGCTGTCTGAGCCGCTCCAGATCCTCCTCCGTGAGACCGGTGGTCTCGCTGGGGAAGAACCCGACGGCGGCGTAGCAGAAATCGAAGCGCTTCGCCATCCTGACGCAGCTCTCCGAGCTCTCGAGGTCGGTCCCTATGTCGACGAGGCGCTCGACTCCCGCGGCGCGGATCTCTTCAGCGAGCTCCTCGATGCGGTCCGCGTAGCGCCCGTCGGATATGTGGCAGTGCGAGTCGAAGAGCCTCATCACTCTACGATGACTCCGCCCTCGGCCGCGGTCTCGGCAAAGCGGAAGCTTCCGTCCTTGCCGCAGGCGAAGAGCAGCATTCCGTGGCTCTCGAGCCCGCGCAGCTTCCTCGGCTTGAGGTTGGCGACGGCGATGACGTGCTGTCCGACGCACTCCTCCGGGGTGAAGCTGGAGGCGACGCCGGAGATGATCTGGCGGGTCTCGGTGCCCAGGTCGACCTGGAACACGAGCAGCTTGTCTGCCTTCGGGTGCTTCTCGGCCTTGACGATGACGCCGGTCCTCAGCTCGATCTTGGCGAAGTCGTCGTACTCGATCTCGGGCTTGGAGCCGTCCTCTTCGGGCTCCTCAGCGGCGGCGGGCGCTGCGGCCTTGCCGGCGGCAGCCTCCCTGGCGGCGGCTTCTGCCTGGGCCTCGGCGATCTGCTGAGCCTTCAGCGCGTCGAGCTCCTCGAGCTCCTTCTTGACGTCGAGCCTGGGGAAGATCGGGTCGCCCTTGCAGACCCTGCAGCCCTCGGACATGTCGAACACGGCGGCGTCCTCCCAGAGGGGCTCTCCGTCGATGCCGAGCTGCCTTCTGATCTCGGAGCTGGTGGTGTGCATGAAGGGCTGGATCAGTATGGACACGATCCTGATGGCCTCGGCGAGGTTGTGGAGAACGGCGTCCAGGCGGGGCTTGGTCTCCTCTGACTTCGCGAGCACCCAGGGAGCGGTCTCGTCGATGTACTTGTTGGTCCTGCGCACGACGGTCCAGATCTCCTCGAGCGCGAAGTTGAACTGGAACTTGTCCATCTGCTCGGAGACGCGGTCGCGGCAGCTGACGGCGAGCTGCCTGAGCTCGGCGTCGGGGCCCTCCTCGGGGCCGGCTGCCGGGATGATCCCGCCGTTGTACTTCTCTATCATGGAGACGGTCCTGGAGACCAGGTTGCCCAGGTCGTTGGCCAGGTCGTAGTTCATCCTGTTGAGCATGACCTCGTTGGTGAAGATGCCATCCTGCCCGAAGGTGTACTCGCGCAGCAGGAAGTACTTGAGCGCGTCGACGCCGTACCTGTTGATCAGGACGACCGGATCCACGACGTTGCCCTTGGACTTGGACATCTTGCCGCCGTCGATGAGCAGCCAGCCGTGCCCGAGCACGTGCTTGGGAACGGGGAAGTCGAGGCTCATCAGCATCGCGGGCCAGATGAGAGAGTGGAAGCGGACGATCTCCTTGCCGACGAGGTGAAAGTCGGCCGGCCAGTACTTATAGTACTTGGAGGCGTCCTCGCCGTCCATCTCGGGGTAGCCGAGCGCGGTGATGTAGTTGCTGAGCGCGTCGAGCCAGACGTAGACGACGTGCTTGGGGTCGAGGGGCACCTTGACGCCCCAGTCGAAGCTGGTCCTGGAGATGCACAGGTCCTCGAGCCCCTGGTCGATGAAGCTGATCATCTCGTTGACGCGGCTCATCGGCTGGAGGAAGTCGGTGGTGAGGAGCATCTCCTTGAGCCTGTCGGAGTACTTGGAGAGGCGGAAGAAATACGCCTCCTCGTGTGCCTTTTCGACGGGACGGCCGCAGTCGGGGCACTTGCCGTCGACGAGCTGGCTCTCGGTCCAGAAGCTCTCGCAGGGGGTGCAGTACCAGCCCTCGTACTCGGACTTGTATATGTCGCCCTTCTCGTACATCCTCATGAAGATGTCCTGCACGCGCTTCTC
>JAEENW010000004.1 GCA_016283945.1 Bacillota bacterium | reverse complement strand
CCATGAAGCTCTTCGGAAACGAGGACGCGGGCCTCCCCGCGGCTTTTGAGATGCAGAGCTCCTGCTGCTCGCTGAGCGACGTCGAGGACGCGAAGAGCGTCGCGCTGAGGCTCGGCATGCCCCACTATGTGTTCAACTTCAAGGACGGCTTCCGCGAATGCGTCATGAAAAGCTTCGCGGAGAGCTACCTTCAGGGCCTCACGCCCAACCCCTGCATAGAGTGCAACCGCTTCATGAAGTTCGGAAAGCTCATCGCGAGAGCCAGAGAGCTGGGCTGCGGCGCCGTCGCGACCGGGCACTACGCGCGCATAGAGCGGGACGGAGAGCGCTGGCTCCTCAAGAAGGCGCTCGACCCCGCCAAGGATCAGAGCTACGTGCTGCACTTCCTCGATCAGGAGCAGCTCTCCATGCTGCGCTTTCCGCTCGGCGGGCTGACCAAGTCCGAGGTACGCGCCATCGCCGAGGAAAACGGCTTCATAAATGCTGACAAGCCCGACAGCCAGGACATATGCTTCGCGCCGGACGGCGACTACGCGGCCGCGGTCGAGAGGATCAGCGGGATCGTCCCGGAGCCCGGCAGCTTCGTGGACAGGGACGGCAGAGTGCTCGGAAGGCACCGCGGGATCATACACTACACCGTCGGGCAGAGGAAGGGCCTCGGGATAGCGGCCGGAAAGCCGCTCTACGTCATCAGGACAGACCCTCAGCGCAACGAGGTCGTGCTCGGGGATCACGGAGATCTGTTCTCCCGCGAAGTCCGCGTGAGGGGCATGAGCTGGGTCCTCGGAGAGGCGCCGGAGTCCGCTCGCGGCGGCGACGGCCTGCGCTGCAGCGCAAAGATACGCTACCGCCACGCCGAGCAACCCGCATCCGCTAGGCTTCTTGAGGACGGCACTCTGCTCCTCAGCTTCGACGAGCCCCAGAGGGCTCCCACACCCGGGCAGTACGCAGTGCTCTACGACGGCGACGTCGTGCTCGGAGGCGGCGTCATCTTTTAGCGGGCAGGTGCTGAAGGCCTCCGCGTCAGAGCTGATCTCCGGGACCTGAACATCGGCAATGGCGGCCGTACAGCGCTCCGTCCGTAACGATATAAAAAACGGCGGGCGGCAGCCCTGCCTCAAAGAAAGGAGAAATATCACATGAAGTACGATATCATCGGCGGTTCCTTCCCCGTAGTGGAGTGCACCCTCGAATCCGGCGAATCGATGAAGACCGAGAGCGGCTCGATGGTATGGATGTCCGCGAACATGGACATGCAGACCAGCGGCTCCGGCG
The DNA here is from genome assembly GCA_016283945.1 of Bacillota bacterium. Lineage (GTDB taxonomy): Bacteria > Bacillota > Clostridia > Peptostreptococcales > Anaerovoracaceae > RGIG2707. The sequence continues at coordinate 11,607 of JAEENW010000004.1, read as the reverse complement.
GACTCGGCAGGCTCTTCTCCGGCGAGAAGATCTTCCAGAACATCTACACCGCCAAGGGAGGCAGCGGCCTCATCGCCTTCGGCTCGACCTTCCCCGGACGCATCATGCCGGTCGACGTGTCGGGCAAGGCCTGGATCTTCCAGAAGAGCGCCTTCCTCGCCTCTGAGATGGGAGTAAGCATGTCGGTAGCCTTCAAGAAGAAGCTCGGCGCCGGACTCTTCGGCGGCGAGGGCTTCATCATGCAACGCTACAGCGGCAGCGGACTCGTCTTCGTCGAGATCGACGGAGACCTCAAGGAAGTCGTGCTCGCTCCGGACGAGAAGATCATCGTCGACACCGGCAACGTCGCCGGCTATGAGGAAGGAGTTCAGATGGACATCGTCACCGTCAAGGGCGTCAAGAACGCTCTGCTCGGGGGCGAGGGCCTCTTCAACACCGTCCTGACCGGCCCCGGCAGAGTCTGGCTCCAGACCATGCCCATCAGCGCCGTAGCTGACGCTATACTCCCCTACGTGCCGACCGGCAACAAGTAGGGCGGGAAGAGAGAAGGCGGCATGCTTCAGGCAGGACCGTATTGAACGCAAAAGCGCGGCGGGATATCCCGCCGCGTTTTTATTCTGTCTGTTGCTCCGCTCAGCGCTTCAGCTTTCTCCACGCCGCGCTCACGGGCTCGAGCTCGAGCGTCTCGCCCTCGAAGCTGAGCCTCGCCGGCTCCTCTCCCCTGTTCGCCGCGACGAGCAGCCTCTCGCGCCCGTCGTCCCTCACGAATGCGAAGACGTCCTCGGAGCCGGTCCTGACGGGCTCGAAGCTTCCGCCCTTGAGGGCGCTGTGAGCGGTGTAGAGCCGCCCGAGCGACCTGTAGTGCTCAAGCAGCCTGCGGTCCTCGCTGCCCCAGGGATAGGTCCTGCGGTTGTAGGGATCGGTGTGCCCCTCGAGCCCGGCCTCGTCGCCGTAGTAGAGGCAGGGAACTCCGGGCAGGGCATACTGCAGCAGGGAGAGCATCATGAGCTTCCTGACCGCGGACTTCCTCGCCTCCGGAGAGAGTGCGTAGCCGCTCTGACGGTCCTTCGGAACGTCCTCGGCGCCTCCGAGCACGGTGAGTATCCTGCAGCGGTCGTGGCTGTCCAGCAGGTCGAGCGCCCCGTAGAGAGCTCCCGGTGGATAGTTCTCGGCTAGGGAGAGCAGCCTTCTGCCCAGTCCCTCTGAGCCGAGCGTTCCCATGGCGAAGCCTATGAGGGCCTCCCTGAAGGGGTAGTTCATGACGCTGTCGAGCTCGCGGCCCATGAGGAAGCGGCGCTTCTCGCCGTAGCTCTCCTTGTTGCTCGCGTCCTCCCAGACCTCTCCTATGAGGAGGGCGTCCGGGTCCTCAGCCTTGACGCGGTCGCGCACCGCCCTGATAAAGGCGTCGGGGAGCTCGTCCGCGACGTCGAGCCTGAAGCCGCTCGCGCCCGCCCTGAGCCACTTGGCGATGACTCCGTTCTCGCCGCAGATGAACTCGGTGAACGAGGGTTCGAGCTCGTTGACCTCGGGGAGGTCCTTCACGCCCCACCAGGCCCTGTATCCGGCCTCGGAGCCGTCAAAGTCGAACCATTTATAATACGGCGACTCCGGGTCTCCCACGGGCCTCTCAGAGGCCCAGAGAGCGGACTTCGCGGGGGCGTCTTCCTCGCCTGCCGCCGTCCCGCTTCCGGGCGCGGCGCCTTCCGCCGTTTCAGATCCGTACCCGCCCGCGGCCGCCACGGGCCTGCAGGCGCCCTTCCCGCCATAGTTTCCGTACTTGTCGAAGTATATGCTGTCGGCGCCGGTGTGGCTGAACACGCCGTCGAGTATTATCCTGATCCCGCGCCTCCTGGCCTCGGAGCAGAGCCTCCTGAAGCTCTCCTCGTCGCCCAGCAGCGGGTCGATCTTCATGTAGTCCGCGGTGTCGTAGCGGTGGTTGGAAGCCGCCTCGAATATGGGGTTCAGGTATATCGCCCCTATCCCGAGGCTCTGAAGATAGCCGAGTTTCTCCCTGACGCCCTCGAGCGTGCCTCCGAAGAAGCCCCAGCTGAGCATCTCACCGTTCGCGTCCCTGTCGTAATCGGGCCAGCTGTTCCAGACCCTGACAGGCCTTCTCTTGGGACCCCTGCGCCTCTCTATGGCGAGCAGCCTTCTCCTCGCGGCGGAATCCCTGCCCCGCCTGAAGCGGTCGGGGAAGATCTGGTATACGACGCTGTTCAAGTACCACTCCGGGACGCTGTAGGGCTCGTAGACCGTGATCTGGAAGGAGCGGGGCTCGCTGTCCGAAGCTGCGCCCTCGCCGCCCAGCCCGTCCGGGGCGTTGCCGTAGAAGACGGATCTGCCGTCCGGATAGCTCACGATGAAGTAGTACCAGACTATGCCGGGCTCAGCGGGAAGCTCGATCCTCGCGCTGAATATGCCCTCGCCATCCGGCTCCATGGGGACCAGCTCCTCGCCTATGTAATCCCTCCACAGCCTCAGGACCGCGCCCGCGGCTCCCTCGGCGTAGAGCGACAAAGAAACGGCAGAGGAGGCTGCCGCCACCCCTGCCGGATCTCTGTATCGTTTGTCTCTGGAATCGTGAAAAATAACTGCCATCAGCCCTCGACGAGCTCCCTGTAGAGCTTTCTGTATTCCTTGGCCGCCGCTCTCCAGCTGAAGTCCTCAGCCATGGCGTTCTTCTGTACGGCCTCCCACTTTCTCGGATGAGCGAAGAGCTCAGCCGCGCTGTCCATCGCGAACAGCAGCTCGCCCGCGTTGAAGTTCGCGAACGAGAAGCCGGTGCCCTCGCCCGTGTACTTGTTGTAGGGCTTGACGCTGTCCCTGAGGCCGCCGGTCTCGCGGACGATGGGCAGAGTGCCGTAGCGCATCGCCATCATCTGGGTGAGCCCGCAGGGCTCGAACCTGGACGGGATGAGGACCATGTCGGCTCCGCCGTAGATCCTGTGCGAGAGCCCGTCGTCAAAGGCCAGGACAGCCGCCATCTTGGAGCTGTTCCTCGCGGCGTACCAGCTGAAGGCCTCCTCATACTTGTGGTCGCCCACTCCGAGTATCACGAGCTGGACGCGCCTCGCCATGAGGTCGGGCAGTATGTAGGTCAGAAGGTCGAGGCCCTTCTGCTCGGTGAGCCTGGAGATGAGGGCGTACATCGGGATGTCCGCGTCCTCCTCGAGCCCGAGCTCCTTCTGAAGCGCGAGCTTGTTCTGCTTCTTTTTCCTCAGGCTGTCCGGGCCGTAGTTGGCCGCGAGAGCCTTGTCGGTCTCGGGGTCGTAGACCTTGTAGTCTATGCCGTTGAGTATTCCGGAGAGTATGCCGCGGCGCGCGTTGAAGATGCCGTCCATGTGCTCGCCGTAGTACTCGGTGCAGATCTCGTCGGCGTAGCTGGGGCTTACCGTGGTGATGCGGTCAGCGCACCAGAGCGCTCCCTGCAGGAAGTTGACGGACCTGCCGCCGCCGAAGCCCCTCAGGACGCTGTCGCCCCAGGGATGCCCCGCGAGGCCGAGCACGTCGCCGAAGAGCATGTCGGAGTACTCGCCCTGGAACTTGAGGTTGTGGACCGTGAAGATGGTCCTGATCCTGTCGTAGCCGGGCTGGCCCGCGTACAGAGCCTTCAGGAACACCGGGCAGAGCGCGGTGTGCCAGTCGTGGCAGTGCAGGATATCGGGCTCAAAGCCCTCAAGCATTGGGATGGTGTCGAGCACCGCCTTGGAGAAGAAGGCTATCCTCTCTCCGTCGTCGAACTCGCCGTAGGCCCTGTCCCTGTGGAAGTAGAACTCGTTGTCGAGGAAGTAATAGGTCACTCCCTTGTACTTCAGCCTGAAGAGGCCGCAGTACTGCTTCCTCCAGGAGAGCTCCACCTGGTAGTTGCAGATGTACTCCATCTTGTCAACGAACTTCTGAGGGATGTTCCTGAGCTTGGGGAGTATCACCCTGACGTCGTACAGCGAGCTGTTGATATATCCCGGAAGGGTCCCCGCCACGTCGCCGAGGCCGCCGCTCTTGAAGAACGGGACCGCCTCGAACGCGGCGAACAAAACGTTTATCTTCTTCTGCTTAGCCATTTTCTATACCCTCGTCTCCTTTCCGAGCACGAGGGGCTTGTCGTCTCCGCCCTCGAGCCTGACGTTCTTTCCTATCCTAACGAGCTTGTCGCAGATCATGTTGCGGATCTGCGCGCCGTCCTCCACCACGCACTTCTGCATGAGCACGGCGTCCTTTACGACGGCGCCCTTGCCTATGCGGGTGTTGCGGGAGATTATGCTGTTCTCAACGGTGCCCTCGATGACGCATCCGGCAGCCACGAGCGAGTTCTTCACGTGCGAGCCGCTCTTGTAGATGGTCGGGGTGCGGTCCTGAGGCTTGGTGAATATGGTCCTCTCGGAATCGAAGAGCTCCGCGCGGATGTCCGCGTCGAGCAGATCCCTGCTGCAGGCCATGTAGTCGTTGAGGTTCTCGATGATGCCCACGTAGCCGCCGTACTCGTAGCAGTCCACGTTGATGGCGGAGAGCCTGGAGGATACCACGTTGAGCAGATCCTCGAAGTCCATCGCCGCGAAGGTGTCGATGAGGCGGAGCAGGAACTCCCTGTTGACTATCATCGCGAGCACCCTGACGTCGGAGCCCTGGTCCGGCCCGACTATGGCGGTGACCCTGCCGTTCTCGCAGACCGCGTAGGTGCCGTCCTCGCGGCCGGGGACCTTCTTGGTGAACAGGGTGATGTCGGTTCCGCTCTTGGCGTGGAAGTCGATGAACTCGGTGTAGTCGGCATTCATGACGGTGCTTCCGTCGCTCATCAGGACGAAGTCGGCGTCCTCCTTCTCGAGGAAGATCCTGTTGGCGACGAGGTTCCTGATCATGAAGCGGCAGCCCTTCTCGCGGGAGGCGTAGACGCCGCCCGGCAGCATGAAGAGCCCTCCTACCTTTCTGGCGAGTCCCCAGGGCTTGCCGGTCCCGATGTGGTCGGATACCGAGCGGAAATTGTATGGCGCGATGACTCCGACCGAGCGTATGCCCGCGTTGACCATGTTGGAGATCGCGAAGTCTATGAGGCGGTACTTGCCGCCGAACATGAGCGTGGGGAGAGTGCGCTCAGCGGTGAGCGCCTCGAAGCTCTCGTTGTTGTAGTTGGTCGAGATCAGACCTATAGTAGATACTCTCATCGCTTCCTCCTACCTTTCGAATACCGCGATCTCGCCGTCGGAGCCCGCGACGCTGATGGTGCCCTCGGCCCCTCCGATGCTGAGCCCGCCGCCGATGACGGCGTTCTCGTTGACTATCGCGCTCTTAATGACGGTGCCGTCTCCTACGACGGCGCCCGGCAGCACTATCGAATCGATTATCTTCGCGCCCTTGCCTATCTTCGCCCCGGAGCCGATGATGGAGTGCTTTACGGTGCCCTCTATGACGGTTCCGTTGCAGATGATGGCGTCATCCACCTCCGCGTCCGGACCTATGCGGTGAGCGGGATAGATGTTGGAGTTGGAGTAGATCGGATCCTCGCTGTGATAGATGTCGAACTCGGGATGGTCGCTGAGCAGATCCATCTGAGCGTCATAGTAGCTGTCCACAGTCCCGACGTCCTTCCAGAAGCCGTCGAAGTGGTAGGCCTGGAGCTTCTTGCCCTCGCCGAGCAGCATCGGGATGATGTTCTTTCCGAAGTCCCTCTCCGTGTTGGGATCCTCGTGGTCGCGCTCGAGCGCGTCCTTGAGCACCTTCCAGGTGAAGATGTAGATGCCCATGGAGGCCAGATTGCTCTCCGGCTGCTTGGGCTTCTCGGCGAAGCGGGTGATGCGGTCCTGCTCGTCGACCGACATGATGCCGAAACGGCTCGCCTCGGCCCAGGGGACCTCTCTCACCGCGACGGTGAGGTCGGCGCCGGTGGTCTTGTGAGTCTCCAGCATCTGGTTGTAGTCCATGCTGTAGAGGTGGTCTCCGGAGAGGATCAGTATGTACTCCGGGTCATAGTTGCCTATGAAGCGCATGTTGCGGTATATGGCGTCCGCGGTGCCTTCGTACCAGAAGCCGCCGCTCTCAGTCGCGTAGGGAGGGAGGACGTGGACACCGCCGTCAGCGGCGTCGAGGTCCCAGGCCTCGCCCGTCCCGAGGTAACGGCTGAGCACCATCGGGCGGTACTGGATGAGCACGCCTACGGTGTCTATGCCTGAATTGACGCAGTTGGACAAAGAGAAATCGATGATCCTGTACTTTCCTCCGAAGGACACGGCAGGTTTGGCGAGATTCCTCGTGAGGAGCCCCAGCCTGCTTCCCTGCCCTCCGGCAAGAAGCATCGCTATGCATTCTTTCTTTTGCATGGTTCGCCTTCTTTCACAAACTGTAACGTACCGATGTATCCTCAAGCGCCCCGCGCGGGTGCTGGAGCGCCGGATGCCTTTTGTCCGCCGCGCCGCTCAGGCACAGCTCTAGATGTGCCAGATGTCCTCGGCGTACTCCCTGATGGTCCTGTCGCTGGAGAAGAACGCGGAGCCCGCGATGTTCGCCAGAGACATGCGGCCGAAGCGCTGCCTGTCGCTGTAGATCCTGTCTAGGTCGAGCCAGGCCTGCCTGTAGGACTCGAAGTCCCTGAGCACGAAGTACTCGTCGTTCTGGCCTATCATCGCGTCGTAGATGCCCCAGAAGCTGGTCCCCTGCGGGAAGAAGCCTCCGGTGAGCGCGTCGAGCAGCTTCTTCAGCTCGGGCCTGGATTCCGCGTAGCTCTGGGAATCGTAGCCGCCGCTCCTCCTGAGCTGCGCGACCTCCTCGGCGGTCATGCCGAAGAGCTGGAAGTTCTCCGCTCCGGCGAGCTCCCTGATCTCGACGTTGGCTCCGTCGAGGGTGCCGAGGCAGATAGCGCCGTTCATCATGAACTTCATGTTGCCGGTGCCGCTGGCCTCCTTGCCCGCGGTGGAGATCTGCTCGCCGATGTCAGCGGCCGGGTAGATCAACTGGGCGTTGGAGATCCTGAAGTTCTCCACGAACACGACCTTGATCTTATCGCTGACGGTCGGGTCGGAGTTGACCATGTCGGCGATGCTGCAGATGAACTTGATGACCTCCTTCGCGAAAGCGTAGCCCGGGGCAGCCTTTCCCGCGAAGATGAAGGTGTAGGGGTTGATATCCATGTGCGGGTCTTCCTTGAGCCGCATGTAGAGATCGAGCACCTTGAAGGCGTTCATCAGCTGGCGCTTGTAGGCGTGGATGCGCTTGACCTGCACGTCGAAGACCGAGTCGGGATCGACGAGGATGTTCTCGGCGTCGCCTATGTAGGCGGAAAGGCGCAGCTTGTTGACGCGCTTGACCGCGAGCAGCTTGTCGATGAAGACGTGGTCGTCGGAGTACTGCTTAAGCTCGGCGAGCTTCTCGAAGTCGGTGATCCAGCCCGGGCCTATGGCCTCGGTGATGAGCTCGGTCAGATCGGGGTTGGACTGTATGAGGAATCTCCTGTGGGAGATGCCGTTGGTCTTGTTGTTGAACTTCTCCGGGTGGATCCTGGCGAAGTCCCTGAAGAGATCGTTCTTCAGGATCTCGCTGTGGAGCCCGGCTACTCCGTTGACGGAGTGCGAGCCGATGATGGAGAGGTCGGCCATTCTGGCCTCGCCGCCCCAGAGTATGGCGGTGGATCTGTGCACCCTTCCGAAATCCTCGCCGCGGCTCCTGAGCTCCTGCTGCCAGCGCCTGTCGATCTCCTCGATGATCATGTAGACCCTCGGGAGGAGCTGCTTGATGGAGTCCTGGGGCCACTTCTCGAGAGCCTCAGGGAGCACGGTGTGGTTGGTGAAGGACATGACCTCGCAGGTGGTCTTCCAGGCGTCGTCCCACTCCATGCCCTTCTCGTCCATGAGCACCCTCATGAGCTCGGGGATGCACAGGGCCGGATGGGTGTCGTTGATGTGGATGGAGACGTGCTGTCCGAGCTCGCCCCAGCGGTCGTCGCCGTACTCGTCGCGGTAGGTGCGGATGATGTTGCTGATGCCAGCGCAGACGAGGAAGTACTCCTGCTTGAGCCTGAGCACGCGGCCGGACTCGTGGGTGTCGTTCGGATAGAGGAAGTAGGTCAGCGCCTCGGCGTTGGACTGGGACCTGAGGCCCGCGCTGTAGTCTCCGCGGTCGAATGCCTCCAGATCGACGATGTCGTCCTCGGGCTGGGCCCTCCAGAGCCTGAGCTGGTTGACGGTCTCGCCCCCGAAGCCGATGATGGGGACATCGTAGGGAACGGCCTTGACCTTGTCGTAGCCGCTGTAGTTGAACTTGAGCTTTCCGTCCTCGAAGTACCTGTCGACGGTGCCGCCGAAGCGCACGACCACGGACTCGCTGGGCTTGACGGTCTCCCAGGGCCAGCCGTTCTTCAGCCAGTTGTCGGGCTCCTCGATCTGGTAGCCGCTCTCTATCCTCTGACGGAAGAGGCCGTACTTGTACCTGAGGCCCATGCCGGTGCCCGCGATGTCGAGCGCTGCCATGGAGTCGAGGAAGCAGGCGGCGAGCCTTCCGAGGCCGCCGTTGCCGAGGGCGGGGTCAGGCTCGCAGGAGCAGACCTCATCGAGGCTGATCCCCATATCCCAGAGCCCGTCGGCGACTTCCTTGCGTATGCCCAGGTTCAGCAGGTAGTTGTCGAGCAGGGGTCCGATGAGGAACTCCATGGAGAAATAGTATATCCTCTTGCTGCCCCTGTAGAAGTGCCTCTTGAAGGTGTCGACCTCGAGTTCTGAGGTGCTGTCCGCGACGTACTCGGCCAGAGCGATGTAGATCTCGCTCGGGGTGCAGTTCTGCGGAAGCCTCGAGTACTTCTCAAAGAGCAGCGATTCGAAGCCGACCCTGAAATCTTCTTTGGTTATCTGCATTTAGTTGAAATCTCCCCTTTTGTATTCTTTTTTTACCGAATTTATTATACACCACCGATGCGCGGTCAAATATACAAAAATGATAATGCGAAAGCCCCCACACAAAAGGAGCGCGCCGCCCGGGGATAAGGGCGGCGCTTTTATGAGGGGGATTGGAGTATTATCAGACGTATCAGTCGTCGTTCTTCCAGCTGGTTCCGCGGAGTATCTCGGCGGAGCTCTCGATGACGAGCTTGACGAGGTTGCTCAGTTTTCTCTCTGCGGAGTAGACAAGTACGTATCTGCGGCCGAGATCCTCGCCGACGGAGAAGATGTCGAGGTCGTTGACGCCCTCCTCGAGCACGAGGCTGTCGTAGACGAAGGCGGCTCCGAGTCCGGCTCTCGCGGTTGAGAGCGCGGTAGTTATGAGGGCTGTCTCGAAGAGCACCCTGGGGGTGACTCCGTTCTCGCCGAAGACCTTGTCGGCGTACATGCGCAGCGACCTGCCCGACTTGAGCAGCACGTAGGGCGTGGCCGGATCGAGCTGCTTGAGGTCAAGATACGGATAGGGGAAGCTCTCCCTGCGCTCCGCCTTTTCAGCAAGACCCATCTCCTTAGAGGCGACGAGCACCGCGTTGTTCTCCGCGAGCTCTATGTACTCGAGGCCGCTCTCCTTGAAGGGGTAATTGATGAAGGCTATATCGATCTCCCCGCTCGCGACCATCTGCTCGAGAGTGCCCTGGGGCTCCTCCACCACGTGGATCTCGATCTGGGGATGTCTCTCCTTCAGGCCCTTGAGCAGGGCCGGGAGAGTGAAGGTCGCGCGGGTGAGCATGACGCCTATCCTGATGCGGCCGAGATTGTTCTTCTGTATGTCCTCGAGCTCCTGCTCGAGATCGTCGTTCAGCGCGACGATGCGCCTGGCGTACTTGACGTAGCGCTCTCCCTCATAGGTGAGCTCGAGCTTTCCGTCCCTGCGGTCGAAGAGCTTCGTCCCAAGCCTGTTCTCGAGGTTCTTCAGAAAGATGCTGAGCGAAGGCTGAGATATATACAATGCCTGCGCCGCCTTGGAGATATTGCCGTTGTCTACTATCGCTAGGACGTAGCTGTATTCTTTGATGTCCATTTATACTGACTCCCTTGATCCTGCATCAATCATAGCAAAAGCCTATACATAAGTAAAATAAATATAATCTATTCTATGTATAGGCTGATAATATGAGGCTATGTTCAGTTTAAACGGTCCGGCAGCGCTCCGGGTGCGGATCGAGCGGCTGACCGGGGAGGCGTAAGGAGCCGTGGATGCCCTAGTAGAAGGTCGCGACCTCCTCCTCGGGAGCCTCGGTCTTTTCGAGGCTTATGACGTTCATGACCGGCCCGGGCGCCTGATAGGCCTTGTGCTTTCTGACGCTGATCTTGGCCTCGAGGGTGATCCAGTCGCCCGGAAGCAGGCGGCTTATGTCCTTCGCCCCGTCGACCGCGAGGCCGGCGAAGGTGATGTCCGCGGCGCAGCACTGCATCATCGGGCGTCCGATGACGAAGCTGTTCTTCGGAAGGCCCTTGTTAAGCGAGACCTGACCCTTGAAGCGCACCGTGAGGCCGTCGTACTTGCCGGTCTCCTCTATCATGTCGCGGTACCAGATCGCGTAGTCCTTGTCCTCGATAACGACGACGGGAGCCTCTATGTCGAAGGGCAGCGGATCCTCTATGTCGTCGTAGTCGACGCTCCCGTCCATGTGCTCGTAGGCTATGGTGCAGGTGCGGTTCGCTCCGCGCACTATCCTGTGGTGCTCCATGATGTCGGCGCCCTTGGGAGTCCTGTTGAAGACTATGAGCTCGCAGCTCTTCATCTTGTCGTAGGTCTGCTGGCGCATGTTGAGATTGTAGGTCTGGAAGAGATTGAAGTCGGCGAAGCTGAACTCCTGCGCGACCATCCAGCGCGGCGGCAGCGCCGCGAAGAAGCTGTCGATGTTCCACATGCCGTTGTACTCGACCATGACGCGCTCGAACTCGAGCTCGTCCTCGAGCTCCTGCATGCGCGCCTCGGTAAGCTCGGACTCCTCGTCCAGAGTTCGGATGAAGATGTTCTCAGAGCCTATGAAGCGCGATGGATCGTACTCGAGCTCGCCCTCCTCGCAGCCGAGCAGCAGCGTGCGCTCGCCGCGGTTGAAGCGGTAGTTCTCGAGGGTCTCCTGTATGAACTTTGTCTTGCCCGCCTCGAGGAATCCCGTGAAGAGATATACGGGGATATCGGGCTCGATGTTGTTCAGATCGGGCTGCATTTTTGCCTCCTGCATATGTGAGGGCGGCCGCCTCCGCTCCGGGCGCGCGCCCGGACGGGAGAGCTCTGCCGCCCGCGTTTCCTACTGTCCTATGAAGAGCTTTCTGAGGGCCTTGGTCTGGGTGCCCGCGCCTATGACGCAGAGCCTGCCGGTGACCTCGGCGGTGCCGCGGCGCACGCTCAGCTCGCCGGGCACGTAGTCGAAGTGGATCCACTCGCCGCCGTCCGCCGGAGCTACGATGCCCTTAGCCCTGAGCACCGCGCCGTACCTGTCCTCGTCACCGAGCTGAGAGAGGATCTCCCTGAGCTCGTCCTCGCTGAACTTCTTCGCGGTCTCGACGCCCCAGCTGTCGAACACGTCGTCTGCGTCGTGGTCGTGGTGATGGTGATGATGCTCGTGCTCATGGTCGTGCTCATCCTCGTCATCGTCGTCGTGATGATGGTGGTGATGCTCGTGATCGTGTTCATGCTCATCCTCATCATCGTCGTCGTGATGATGGTGATGATGCTCGT
>JAEENW010000055.1 GCA_016283945.1 Bacillota bacterium | reverse complement strand
CCTTATCCTTAGCCGTTACCGTTACGATCACAGGATTGTTCTCGCCCAGTTTTTCCTCGATCGCCATCGCGATATCCACTTCCAGCCCGTAGCTTCTTCCGGAGCTCTCGTTGTAATAACCGAATCCCGGAACGTCTCCGAGCACGCCGATCTTAAGGCTTCCTTCCCCGCTTGCGGCCGGAGAGTCTGCGCCGCAGGCCGAAAGCGCCGTGATCAGCATGGCTGTCAGGACCAGTATCGCCAGCGTTCTGCCGGCATAACGCGTCTTCATTTCGTTCGCCTTTCTTCCCCAATAAAGAATTGAATTTATTATTCCCTCCCCGGCAGAATCAGCTGTCCTGCCGGTCCAGAGCGATCTCCCTGTCCGCCCAGCTTTCCGCTATGGCTCTGTCATGCGTCGCGATCACGCACGCCATGCCCGGATCAGAGAGCTTCATAAGTATCTCCATGACCGAACGCCGGGAGGCGGCGTCCAAGCCCGAAGTAGGTTCGTCCAGCAGAAGCAGCCGCGGGGACTGCGCCGCGCCTATAGCTATGGCGGCCTTGCGCATCTGCCCTCCGGAAAGCAGCCTTCCGTCACGCCCGGAGAGCCGGCTGAGCCCGAAGTTCTCGAGCAGCTCTCTTACCTTCGCGCCGTCCGCCGCGCTTCCCATGGCAAAGGATATATCCTTCTCCACGGAGTCCTTCAGAAAGCTCAGGGCCGGATTCTGCGGAACGTAGGCGGCCCGCCCCCTTACCCGCTTTTTCCACGCGGGATAATCAAGAGCCTCGCCCTTCCATATAAAGCTGCCGGACACCTCCTTAAGCTGTCCGGCGAGCGCCTTCAGCAGAGTTGTCTTTCCGGCCCCGTTCCCGGCGGTAACAGCCACTCGCTCCCCTTCTCGCAGGGTAAGCGAAAAGTCATTAAGCACCGGGACCGGTTCTTCCTTAAGGTCGCGGTAGCCGGCCCAAAGATCGCGCAGCTCGAGCAGCACGTCTCCTCCCGGCTCTTCGCCGGACCTTTGCCGTTTCTGAAACGGAGGATACTCGGCGTTCAGCCGGGCCGCCCCGTTTTCAGCCGTATCAGACCACGCCAGCCGGCCGCCTTCCATCTTTACGCAGGCCGTACAGTAGCGGGCTATGATATCCGGATTATGCTCGATTACAAGGACGGTCTTCCCCTCCTCGCGGTTCATCCGCCGAAGGACTGAGTAGACCATCTCGGCGTTCCCCGCGTCCAGCTGGGACGTAGGCTCGTCTATCACCAGTATATCCGGCGTAAGCGCCAGGGTCCCCGCCAGCGCGAGTAGGTGGACCCTTCCGCCGGAGAGCTGCCATACGTAGCTGTCCCTGAACTCAGCGAGCCCGCAGTCTTCTATGGCCTTATCCCTAAGCTCCCCGTAGTTCGCGAGCCCGTAGTTAACGGGGCCGTAAGCGACCTCCTGAAGCACTGAGGGACAGAGCACCTGATTCTCGAAATCCTGGCAGACAAAGCCGACCTGGCGCGCGAGCTCCCCGATGGACTGCGCGAGCGCGTCCTTACCGTTGACGAACACGCTCCCTTCAGTCTTCCCCTGGATGTAATTCGGAATGAGTCCGACGAGCAGCTTGCAGAGCGTGGTCTTTCCGCTTCCGTTCGATCCGGTGATCGCGAGAAAGGAGCCCCGTTCGACCTTAAGGCTCAGGTCCCTGAGAGAGTCCTCCGCGGCGCCGGGATAGCGAAAGCTCACGTTGTTAAGTTCCAAAGCGGGGCTGCTCATAGGAGGACCCCCGCGGCGCACCACAGAGCGGACAGTCCGAGAAAGGCCGCGTCACGCCCTGAAAAGCTGAGCGAGGCAAAGCGCAGTTGTTTCGAAGCAGCGTCCTGCCTGCCTGAGTAAAAGCCTCTGAGCTCAAGAGCCTCGCTTATTACGCGTATTCTCTTGGCCGTGTTCAGCATAAGCGGATAAAAAGCGGAAAACAATATTTTTACGTGGCATAAGAACCAGCGGATACGTCCAGTAATGCCTTCCGGCTCGGGGATGGGCGTTCTTGCGCGGGAAAGCAGGACGATAGCCGTATAGTCCTCCGCTATGATCGGCAGCATCCTGTATCCAAGCGAGACGGAAAACACCAGCCAGGACGGAAAGCGGAACCATTCCAGCGCCAGGGCCAGCTTTTCCGGGTCCATGGTGGTATAAACCGCCACGGCGGCCAGAGAGACCGTCGCGAACTTCAGCATCAGAATAAGCGCCGGCAGCACCGCCTCGGAATTGCCTCCGAAGAAGCGGGCGATGACGAGTAGCGATATGAATTTCTCAATTACTCCAAGCACGAAGAGGCAGAAGATCAGCAGCGTCACGTGAGACAGGAACGCCACGACGGCGACGAGCAGAAAAACAGCTGTGAGCGCCTTAAGATCGCGCAGGAAAAAAGGCGCGACGGCGAAGAACAGCTGCCAGACGAGCAGAACGCGCGGGTCCAGCCTGCAGATTATGGTGTCGCGCTGCGACATGGTCCCCTTCATCAGCTGGCGCATGATGAAGTCCGATGAGATGCGGTCTGTAAAACGGCTCATCCGCTCTATACCCCCAGAAGCTTGGTGACGATCTTGCAGCCGAGGGCCAGTCCGAAGACGAGGACCGCCAGCAGTATCATTCTGGGCTGAAAGGACAGACGGTCGGGATCCTTTTCTCCGGGGATCCGCGGCTGACGGCCGAGAAGCGGCTCGACCTTGCCGTAGAGCTTCGGAACGAGGATCATGGTGGGCAGCATGCAGAACAGAATGCCCGAGAGCAGTACGTGCGTGAGACAGCTCACGCCTTCCACCACGAAAACGGAGTCGGGAAGGCCCGGTACCGGGTCATAGCTGTGAAGCGCCATGAGCACTCTGGTCACGTTCACCATATAGTGGATGCTCTGGTCGACGATGACGGCAAATATCGAGGCGAGCCCGACCTGGCGGCGGCTGTTCGGATTTCTGACCAGAACGCCGCAGAGCCATACGCAGAACGCGATCCTCGCGAACTTGCTGAATTCCGTGATGCCGCCGAAGCTGCCAAGAAGTATTTCCGAAAAGACCAGCTCTCCGGTCGCTGCTCCGAGGCCCGCGGCCAGAGGCTGCAGCAGGATCGCTATGGAAAACGGGACGAACAGGAGGTATTCGACGGACAGGGTAATCACGCCGACCTCGATTTTGGGAAGCATCTCCGAAAACATGCAGGTGAAGCCATAGAGTATCATCGCCAGCATGAACACGTCGATCTGCATTTTACGCTTCGTTTGCTGCCCCATCTCTATTCTTCTCCGCCTTCTTTTTTCCTGTCCTGCGACGGTCTTTCTTTTCTGATGATATTCTTGATATTCGCGTTGCTGATGATCTTGACCTCGCCGTTGTTTTCGATCTTGCCCGAATGGATTCCGACCTCAGTCACAGTGCCCTGCCACTTGTCGATCTCCACCTTGTCGCCCACGCTCAGCGAGTCGTCGGCGATTATGAAGATCCCTGCCAGGATATCGCCTACGAGCTCCTTCGACGCGAGGCTGATCGCGAGGGAAAGAGCTCCCGCGGACAGCAGCATGGTCTGGGTATTGACCCCGAACTGGGCCATGCAGTAATAAACTGCCGCGATTACTGCCGCGTACGAGCAAAGGCTGCGGAGCAGGAAGCATATCGTCTCGCCCCTGCTGTCGGTAAAGCGCGCGATTTGATACAAAAGGTAGTGCGCCACGCGAAGCGCCAGTACGATCGCGCAGGCCACGATGATACAGTAGGTAAGCGAGAAGCGGTTGAAGCTCTTGTTCCAGTCGCCCTCGAGGAGATACAGCAGCAGCGTGTTCTTAGGAAGGCTGTTGTGGCCGAAGCTGAGAACAGCCGCGCAGATTACTATGATAACGCTGAAGAGAATCCCGAGCGTGCGCAGAAGCCTCTTCTCGGGCGAGAGCTCCTCCCAGGACGGGCGGGACATATGCCAGCGCTTTTCGAAGTCCTCCGAGGTCTTTCCCCTCCGGCGGACTCGGGGCTGCCCTGCTCCGGAGCTGTCCGCTTTTTCGGCTGGAACGGCTTCGGCAGCTATCTCGCAGGTCTCCTCTGCGCCTGCGGAGGCCGGACTCTCTTCTCCGCCCTCGCCTGAGGCCTTCGGCAGCATAAGAGCCATAAGAACAGCAAGACACGCGAAGCTCCAGACGCAC